>RFIA01000412.1 GCA_003695675.1 Chloroflexota bacterium | reverse complement strand
TGATGACTCGCGGTTCAAAAAGTACGTTTATTTTCTTAAAGGAGCACAAAATGAAAAAAATGTCGTTTATGATTGTGATGGTGCTGGTGTCGCTTGTGCTGAGCTTGAGCATCGGCAGCATCGTCAGCGCTCAGGACGTGCCGGAGGCGATCAACGTCGGCGCGGTCATCCCGTTGACGGGTGCCTTCGCTGGTGGCGGTGCGCAGGTTGAGCGTGGCTATCAGTTCGCCGTCGATGCCATCAATGCCGAGGGCGGCGTCTTCGTCGAAGAATTTGGCACGCGCATCCCGATCAATTTGATTGTCCGCGACGATGAGTCCGATCCCGGCAACACGGTCGCCCAACTCGAATCGTTGTTCGCCGAAGAAGATGTGACCGCCTATCTCGGTGGTTTTGGCAGCAGCTTGCACGCCGCCGCAGCCGCCATCGCCGAGAAGAATCAAGTGCCGTATCTCGGCGTCGCCTTCGCCTTGTGGGATATTCATCAGCAGGGTTTCCGCTACTTGTTCTCGCCGTTTCCCAAATCGCCCGACCTCGCTCGTGACATCTTCGTTTTCCTCAACGAACTCCCAGAAGATGAGCGCCCCTTGCGGGTCGGCATTTTGCAGGAGTCGACTGATTGGGGGATTGAACTCGGCAATTTGTGGGTCGAGAATGCCGAAGCCAACGGCTACGAAGTCGTCGTCCACGAGACGTACACGCCGCTCAATCAAGACTTCACCGATTTGATTTTGCAATTGCAAGAAAATGATGTGCAGCTTTTACTCTCGCTGCCGATTCCGCCGGATGGCATCACGCTCTATCGACAAATGGCAGAACTCGGTTACACACCGGCTGCTTCGCTCGCCATCCGCGCTCCCGATGTCCCGACGTGGGTTGATTTGGGCGCGGCGGGCGATCTTGTGATGTTGATGCCCGGTTGGCACAATTCACTCGGTTTCGCCGGTGTTGAAGCACTCAATGAACGGCACATTGAAGAATTCGGTCGTCCGGCAGACCCACAAGTCGGCCCGGCCTTCACCGCCGTCATGATTCTCGCCGACGCGATTGAACGCGCCGGGACACTCGACCGCGACGCCATCCGCGATGCGATTGCCGAAACCAATCTCGAAGAGACGCCTATCGGCCCGATTTCGTTCAACGAAGATGGCACCGGCGTCACATCGAGTCCGATTCTGCAATATCAGAACGGCGTGACCGAACTCGTCTGGCCGGATGAATTCGCCACTGCTGATTTTATCTATCCTGCACCGCCGGTTGAGGAACGTGAATTCGACGCCGGTGAGTAACGATCATTTTCAGTAACTACTCAGGCAGCGTGTTTGCGAGAGGGAAAGCAAAAAGTTTCAACGTGGAGACGCAGAGTACGCAGAGTGGATTCATTGCTTTTCTTTGCGCTCTTTGTGTCTTTGCGGTTCAATATCTTTTTATCCTGCGCGATTCATGCCTGTATGCTGAGTAGTTACGATTTTCTCAATCACATCAGCTATTGATTTGAAAGACATCTGCTTATGAGCGAACAAGAACACCGATTCGATGTAGCGCAACTCGTCAGCGTTGCGCTCTTTTCACCGAAGCCGGACGAAACCGTCCGTTTCTTCCATGACTTTCTCGGCATGGAAATCAGTCATCAAGAAGGACAAGCCGTTTATCTGCGGGCGTATGAAGATTTTTATCAATACACGATGAAGGTCGTCGAAGCGCCACAAGCCGGGATGGAAGCGGTCACATGGCGGGCGGCGTCACCGCAGGCCTTAGAACGGCGTGTGCAGGCGCTTGAAGCCGCCGGACTCGGTCTCGGCTGGGTCGAGGACGATTATGCACATGGCCCGGCTTACAAATTCACATCGCCCGACGGCCATGTGCAAAAGTTGTTGTGGGAACTCGATTACTACCAAGCCCCGCCGGAGATGAAAAGTAAACTCAAGAATCGTCCACAAAAACGACCGTTGCGCGGCGTGCCCGTGCGTCGTATCGACCACGTTAATCTGATGGTCAGCGACGTGCCGCAAAACACAGACTTCTTCGCCAATGTGCTCAACTTCAAAATTCGCGAGCAAAAAATCGGCGATGGCGGTGCATTGGTCGGTTCGTGGTTGAGTGTCAGCCCGCTTGTGCATGAACTCGCCGTCATGAAAGACTCGAGCGGCGCCAAAGGGCGCTTTCATCATGTCGCCTACTGGTATGGCGCCCCGCAACATTTGCTCGACATTGCCGACATCTTCAGCGATTACGACATCATAATCGAGGGCGGGCCGGGCAAACACGGCACGACACAGGCGTATTACATGTACGTCTTTGAGCCGGGTGGCAATCGTGTTGAATTGTTCGGCGACACGGGCTACCTCATCTTTGATCCCGATTGGCAAACCGTCATCTGGGATGTCGCCAACGAAGTTGATCTTGAAAAGAGCAGCATTTGGTTTGGCGGGCATCTACCGAAAACATTCTATACGTATGGCACGCCGCCGGTCGAGAGTCTCGAAGTGCTGATGGGGAGTGCATGATAATGCCCGACACACCGTCGGAACGCCCCTTCGACTCGCGCGATTTCCGCAATGCGTTGGGGCGTTTCGCGACAGGTGTCACGATTGTGACGACAGAATACGATGGCGAGACCCGCGGCATGACATGCAATGGCTTCATGTCGGTCTCTTTGGAGCCGCCATTGATTGTCATCTCTGTGGCACATACCGCCACGATTCACGATATGTTGGCCGAAGGGCGTTATTATGGCGTCAGCATTCTGTCATCAGCGCAAGAACATCTCTCAAATCATTTTGCCGGACGACCGATTGATGACCTTGACGACCCGTTCATCCGCATCAATGATGTGCCACTCATCAAAGATTGCGCCGTGTATCTAATCGCGAAAGTCGTTGATGCACATCCGGCGGGCGACCACACTCTGTTCATCGGTGAAGTTGAATATCTGCAATATAGCGATGACGATACGCCGTTATTGTTCTATGCCGGGAAATATGCCGGACTTGCGAAAGAATAACGGCGTCATCAAATACTTTGTGCTCGTATCCCCGATTCATCTCGCTGCTCAGCTTGATTGCCAATTTTCATCAGGATGAACACGAATATCCATTCGGCGGATTAATCGTGACCACACAATGCGAAGATAGCCTTCGCGCAGGGTGTAGAAAACGAGCAAACTCAAGACGGGAATGCTGCTGTCGATCAACCAACCCGTGCGCCCGGCATACAACGCGGGCAGCACAATCAGGCCGGTGAAAATCGTCACCAGATAGGTGCTGATTTGCAAGACGAGGAAGCTGCCCGCGGCCCACAACTGCGCATCGCTCGTGTTTTGAACGTAGTAGGGCGTCAGCATTCCGATTAGGGCGCTGAGGACAACCGATTGTACATGGTCGATGTAAAAGGCGGCGATGAACGCATACACATATACCGGCGCGAGCGAGAGGACACGCAATTCGTTCGCCGGGCGGTCTTCGGCATCGGCGATGAGAATCAACACAAAGATGAGCGTCACAATCGTGGCGACGAATAACGCGGCGATGACCAACCCGCGCACGATGACATTGAGTCGTTTGAAGGTCTCGTTGCGATAAATACTCGCCGTGCTAATCGCCCAGTTGGTGCCGAGTGTGCCCGCCGGTGTCAAACACAAGAGATCATACGTCGCGCCGAGTCGCTCAGTCGTGATACGCACGCTGATACTCGCCGCCCAGAAGACGCCGTAAACCGTGCTGTTGAAGACGAGGAAAAAGAAGAGCGCCGGGCCAGCGAAAGCGACAATCGGCAAAAAGAAGAGCGACAATATCCCAGCCAATATGCGATTGCTCTCGCGAAAGCGGCACAATGAAAACAACGTCACACTATGCGCGACGCCGAGTGTGCGCCGATAAATTGCCTGTTCTTCCGGTGGATTGCGCAACGCCCGCCACAAACGCCAACTCAATGATGAAACACGCACGAACTCACTCCGCGCTCAGATCACGCCTAACCCGGATACCAGATTTTGCGCGGGTCGTCGGGGCTGCGTTGATAATCGAAGGCTTCGTCAATCATGCGCTCAAGATCATATTGTGGACGCCAATCGAGGAGAAATTTCGCTTTGGTGTTGTCGAGCCATGTCGAGTGAAATTCGGTCGCGATGTCAACCGTTGGGTAGCCGCGCGTCTCGCGCAGGTAAGCGCCCATCTTGCGATAATCGACCGGTTCATCCATGCAAATGTTGAAGGTTTGCTGCCGCGCTGCCGGGTTGTCGAGCGCCTTGAGGATAGCAGCGACGAGATCATTGACATGCACGAAATTGCGGCGCATCGGGTTGCCGTCAGCGTCTAACATCACGGGAATTGTGTTGCTGCGCATATATTCATCCGCTTGCTCAGTGCCGACTAAATCACGCCAACGCGGGCCGCCGAACACATCATCGCCGAATGACAATTGATATTTGAAATCGTCCTTCTCCATAATCCACGGCGCACGCAGGCAGCAGCCATTGAGATCATATTGAATGTAATATTGTTCGAGCATGACTTCTTCCAACACCTTCGAGAGCGCGTAACATCCGGGATAGGCGCTGTGTTTTTGCTGCTCCGTGACCGGCGCGGGGAATTTATAGAAGAAGTGCCCAACACCAGCATCGCCACCGACCAGCAAGAATTGCTGAAAAGTATCGCTCGTGCGGCAGGCTTCCAACATCCAAAACAAGCCTTTGATAGCGACATCCATGATCGTTTGCGGTGTTTCCTTCGTCGTCGCCAAATGCAGAACATGTGTTACGCCGTTCATCGCCTCTACGACAACGTCGTTGTGTTCAATCGAACCGCGCACAATTTCGATGCGGTCGTGTGGGGCTAGTGTGCGGTTGTGGCACAACGCCCGCACGATGAATGCGTCGTAATCAGGATGATGTAAGAGGCCATCGATAAAAGCACGACCGACTTTGCCGGTCGCCCCGGTGACGAGAATGCGTTTTTGGTCTGTCATTGCGGATGTCATCGGCTAATTCATTGACAGCCATCGAACTCAAAGAAATAATCAAAACCGGTCGCGATGAGTGGCCCCGCCGGTTGTGCAGGCGCTGCACTGTTGCTATTCACAGATGTGCCGCCGTTCGTGGGAATAACGAGCCGTTGCCCGACAAAAATGCGATTCGGGTCAGCGATGTTATTGGCGCGTGCGATAACTGGAAAGGGTATATTATAGCGCAGGCCGATGCGGAACAAATTCTCACCGGTTTGGACGATATGTACAATCGAACCAGCACCGCTAGAGGTGCTGGCTGCGGGCTGTGAGGCTTCAGCCGGTGCTGGCGCTTCGGTCACAATTGTTGGGACGATGACCTGTAACTCGCCACTTGTCAAGCGAAATACACCGACATCGCCGCGATGGTCAACAAGCGTGTTTCTATTATTATTTGTTGCCCGACGGATTTCATTCGGTCGCACACGGAAAGAAAATGTCCCGACGCCGATGTCATTGATGCGCCATACTTCGAGTACGTCGCCAACGCAATAAAGCGCAACCGGCGCGTCCGGTTCAAGATTGATACGATTGTCGTTCGGAAAAGGAACATTCGATGTCGTTCCCGTCTGTGCGCCGGCGGGGGCAGCGACCGCCAACAAAGCGAGCATGAGTATCACAAATAACAAGATGTATTTTTTACTGATGCTGTTCATAAAAAGAGCGCAGGAACCCCAGATGCTTTAGCGTCGGGATGCGTGCGCCGTTTCTCCTTTCAACTCGTTTAATATTCATGAAAGGTGCAGATGTTTTGCTTTTCGGCGAGGGCATCTGCTCAAACCCATGGCTGATTGCGGTGCAGATTGATATATCAGCAAGATAGCATGAAACGCATTTGCTGGTGTGGCAAAAGAGTCGATTTTAACCGAATACGATACAATTTCTTACACAGGACTTACGCAAAATAGACAAACAACGGATAAAGAGGTAAACTAGAACACATGAGCAAAGTCACTTAATCATTGGATGTAGATGACGAGATAGTGTGATTTATGAAGCAGCGGATTGATGTATTCATCAGCAGCACGAGTATCGATTTGCCGGAACACCGCGCCGCCGTCAAAGACGCGATTATCAGTCTCGGCTTGTATCCGAGCGGCATGGAAACATGGCCGGTGCGCGACGAGAACCCGGTCGATTTGTGCTATGGCATGGTGCAAGAAGCCGAAATCTACGTCGGCATTTACGCGCATCGTTACGGGTGGCGTCCTGATGGCGATGGCACGAAGAGCATCACCGAGATGGAATACGATTGGGCGACCGAACGCGGCATTCCGCGCTTGTGCTTCATAATGGACGACAGTCATCCGTGGCCGGTCGAGGATATTGAACACGACGCCAAAGACGACCTCAATGCCTTCAAAGCACGAGTCAAGGAACGAGTCGTCGGCTTCTTCACCTCGCCGGATGACCTCAAGGCGCAAGTCACCGCCGCGTTGAGTCCTTACGCGCAACATGTGATCGATCATGCCGCGCTGCCCTATCTGCGATGGTTGCACAACAGCGCCCGGCAGAGCGGATTACTCCGTGCAATGGATCCGCGCACGAATGATCCCTCGTTCACGGGCAAGCAAGTCACGATTGATGATATCTATACACCGTTGGATACAACTCGTCCGTATTGGCTTGACGAAGATGGCAACCCCATCGACGATGAACTTGCCCGACGAATGCCCGATATGACGGATGTAGATGTTGAAACGGTCACGCAATCTGCGATTGATGTCGTCAACGTGCAACCGCAACTCGTCCTGCTCGGCGACCCCGGCAGTGGCAAATCGACATTCGTCAATTATCTAGCGGTGTGCTTGAGCGGCTGCTTCGTTGACTCCGATGCGGATTGGTTGACGCGGCTCGAAGCACAGGGTTGGCAACACGGTACACGATTGCCGGTGCTCGTCACCTTGCGCGACTTCGCTGAGGCGCTTGAGGGTGACACAGGCACGGCGCAGATGCTGCGGGAACATATCGAACACACAGTCACACAACACGGCGATGCGAACGCGGCGCAGGCCGTACTAGACGCAATCGGGCGGGGACAAGCGCTCGTTTTGCTCGACGGTCTCGACGAGGTGCCGAACGACAAACGCGAAGTCGTGCGCGATGCCGTGACCGATTTTGTCCGCAGTGGACACGCCAACACCCGTTACATCGTCACCTGTCGCATCTTGAGTTACACCCACGAGGCGTGGCAAATCCCCGATATGGTGAGCGAGACGATTGCGCCGTTCGACCGTCACAAGATCAATCATTATATTTCGGCGTGGTATCGGGCGCTCAATATGCAGGGGATGATTGATGATGAATCAGCCGAGCAACGCACCGGCGAATTACAAGGCTTGATTGAACAATACGATCTCGAAAATGTGGCCTCGAACCCGATGCTGCTGACGGTGATGACCCTCGTCCACAATCACACCGGGACATTGCCGCGTGAACGGGCGCGTTTGTACAGCGAGTGTGTTGATTTGCTGATGCTGCGTTGGCGGCCACACGATGCGCGTTATTTAATGGAAGAACTCGATGTCCACGATATGGAATTGCGCCGTCTCTTATGGGAGATTGCTTATGACGCCCACAGCACACAAACCGAAGATGAAGGCACAGCCGACATCGCCGAACCGGATTTGATCTTCATGCTGCGAGACCGGCTCGGCGATTTGCACAAGGCCGAAGTGTTTTGCAATTATGTCGAGCAACGCGCCGGGTTGCTCATCGGGCGCGGACAAGATGCCAAGAACCGGCGGGTCTTCACCTTCCCGCATCGCACCTTTCAAGAATATTTAGCCGGGTGTTATGTCGCCAACAATCGCTTCCGGCGCACGGTGCGCGAACTGGCTCGCGAAAGCAGCACATGGCGCGAAGTGCTGTTGTTGGCGACCGGCCAATTGATCTTCAACGATGGCGACAACGCCGAAGTGATTGACGCCATCGAATTGATTTGCGATGACGACCCGCGTGATGACGGCGATTGGCGAGCGGTGTGGATGGCCGGTGAGATGGCCTTGCTCGTCGGCAAGCGAGCGATGGAAGGCGACCGTTATGGCAAAGCCGCGCTCACAGCCGTGCGGCATAAGCTGGCCGACTTGTGCGCCGGTGGGCATCTGCCGCCGGTGGAACGCGCCGCCGCCGGGCGTATCCTCGCGCAACTCGGCGACCCGCGTCCGGGTGTCGGCGTCATCGTAGGGGCGACGCATGCATTGCCCCTACCGGACATCGAATGGGTTGAAATCCCGGCGGGGACGTTCTTGATGGGCAGCGACCCGGACAAAGACGAGTGGGCACGAGAAAGAGAACAACCGCAGCACGAAGTCATGCTGCCGCGCTATGACATCGCCCGTTACCCGACGACAGTGGCACAATACGAACCGTTTGTCGCCGACGGCGGTTACGACAATCCTGATTATTGGACGGAGGCCGGTTGGCAATGGCGCGAAGTGGTGAACATCAGCGCACCGGAATATTGGCAAGACCCGACGTGGCACATCAGCAATCATCCGGTGGTGGGGGTGACGTGGTATGAAGCGATGGCGTATTGTGCATGGTTGGATGCGCTGTTGGGGCGCAGCGCAGGGCGCAGCACGCTGCGCCCCTACGAAACAATCATCACGTTGCCGACAGAAGCGCAATGGGAGAAAGCG
>RFIA01000411.1 GCA_003695675.1 Chloroflexota bacterium | reverse complement strand
CTTACCAATTTCGGAATTGTGTTACGATTCAGTTTGTAATTCGCGTTTGGGTTTGGCGCTCTCGACGAGCAGATGCAACCCCTCGCGTTTGATAACTTGCACCGTTTCGCCGTTTTCTAATGGTGTCTCGCTACGGGCAGACCACAATTCGCCGTTGACTTGCACCGTGCCTATCGGCGTGAGTGGTTTAATCACACGTCCATACGCCCCGATGAGGTCAGCCTCCATATCGATGACGGGTAGTTCGCGGTGTTTCTTCAAGATCGGCAGCAGCACCAAGCGATGATACAACAGCGACATGCCAATCACAAAACCGACGAGTATCCATGACACAGCTAATTCATCGATCAAAAATACGCTGCCTATCGCTTGCAATGCCAACCCGCTTTCGGCATATCGGGCGCGTTCTGGGCTGATGAACGGAATCGCGATGAAACTGATGACCCCGATGAGCAATACAATGAATGCCCACCAATTGACAGGATGTGCCGTCAGCAATATGATTCCGCTGCCCAATGTCACAAAGGCCGCTATTTCGGCGATGCCTGTGCCCGGTATATATGCGGCGCTAATCGCTGTCCACAACCCGATAATCAGCACGAGGTAAACTAAATTGGGGTCGATGACTGGAATTGTACTCAAATCCATCGACTGCCCCTCCTAAACAAGCGGTTATATTGTTCTATTGTAGCCGAAATTTGCCTCGTGTTGCCCCCCACATTGTGGGGGAATCGCCGATGATGCTGCACGAGGAAGACGTGGGAAATGATCTTGACACTGCCGCTATGTGACGACTACAATAGACGACACGCAAACGGGCCTGTAGCTCAGTTGGGAGAGCGCTACAATCGCACTGTAGAGGTCAGGGGTTCAAGTCCCCTCAGGTCCACTCCTCGCTGCTTGATGAATACCTGCATCTCCCGACACAATCTGTCAATCAGCCGTTATGTGCTACGATTTGGATCATTCGTCATGATGCGTCCTGCCCCAATCCACACACTCCCCGATGGATACAGCGAAGCGCGGCATTGGCAACTTGATGCTGTGTGGTTGATTCTCTTCAATGTGATTGCGCTGCTGCCACTCGCGATTTCGATAGCGCTTGTGACCGGCTGGGTATACGTCGTCGGGCAATTGCGCGGCGACTCGTTCAATGTCGGCGCGGGGTTTCCGTTGTGGATTGGACTGGTACTGCTGCTGGCAACGCTCGGCTTGCACGAATGGCTGCACGGGTTGCCGATGCAGCTTGTTGGCCACAAACCGCGTTACGGCGTCAAATGGCGCAAGATGGTGCTTTACACAACGGCGGATGACGCGCTTTTTAGACGCGGCGAATATCTCGTTGTGTTGTTGTCGCCTTTGATTGGGATTACGCTGCTGGGGATGTTTCTGATAGCGGTCTTCTTCACATCGGGTGTGGCATTTTATATCGCGTTGGCGGTTATCTTGAACGGCACGAGCAGCATCGGCGATTTGTGGATGACCGGCATTGTCTTGCAATATCCCTCCACCGCGCTCATCCGAGACGAGGCGGAGGGCATTCGGATTTACACAACGCTGGAAACAAGCGGTTCGGTGACGGGTAACTGAGTTCGCTTCGGTTTGCAATATGGCAGCTCGAACCAAAATTCCGAACCCCCTTTTGTGGTTGTCTCCACCCCGATGTTGCCATTCTGCAACATAATCAATTCCTTTGCAATCCACAAGCCAAGACCGGTGCTGCTTTCACCGCCGGTTGGTTGGTTGCTGCCCTGCCCAAATTGTTTGAACAATTTCTCGCGCTCTTCTTTTACAATCCCGCTGCCTTCATCAATCACGCTGATGCGTATCATGTTGTCGCGCTGTGTCACACGCAAGGTGACATTGCTGTTCTTTGGGCTGTACTTAATCGCGTTGCTGACGAGGTTGCCGATAATTTGCCGTGTCAGCGTGGCGTCGGCATAAATGCAACAAGCGCGTTCTTCCAAATTGATGTGGATGTTTTTCGCAGCCGCGCTCATCGTGTATTGATCGACGGCTTCGTGCAGCAGGTCGCCTACTTCAAGACACTCGGCTTCGACGGCAAGCTGCCCACTATTCAGCATGGCGACATCAAGGAAACGATCAATCGTATCGGTCATCGTATTCAGAATATCTTCAATCGAATTCGTCAAGGCTTGGCTTTCTTCGCTGCCATCAATGTAATCTTGCAGAACGAAAAGCGCACTGCGAATATTGCTGACGGGGCCTTTCAAATCGTGAGAAGCAATCCGCAGGAAATGATTTTTGACATGATTAATCGTGTTGAGATTGTCGATAGTCGCTTGGCGTTCGTCCCGCATTTGTTTGAGCGCGGCTTGTGCGGCAACCCGTTTGCGGATGATGACGGCCGGTGTGTTGATTGTAAAATATTCGTCGATACCCGGCATATCCTGATACAACTTGGTATAATTCGTCGTATTCACCATCAAGATAATCGGCATCTGCACCGCGCCGGACGCATCTTGCACAGCCTGTACCACCGTGGCAATATCCTCATCAATTTGCGAACCGAGGATGGCACAACTGAAGGTGTTTCGCTTCATCTTGTCGTGGATTTGCTGCGTTGTTTGGCAAATGGTGAGGTCATACATCTTACCCAAAATTGAGGCGAGGCGGACACGCTGCGCTTCATCCGGCGCAATTATGACAATATTTTCTCGGTCACCTTTGGTTGTCAAAACAGGTTCTTTCAAGGATTGTGTGGTCATACAATTTCACAGTTCTTCAATGTGGGTGTGTTATAGCTTCATTTTGTAACGAAAAGCCGTCTAACTAGCGTTAATAT
>RFIA01000062.1 GCA_003695675.1 Chloroflexota bacterium | reverse complement strand
TCAAACCACCAAGATGCTGTAAATTTACCTTAGTCCGCTTTCCTCATCTTAGTTGTAAAGCCGTAACATGTAGTCGCAACTTTAGATTGATGCCATTTAACAACGAACAGGATAATCAGACATAAGGAAATTTATGCTTCCCTTAGTTAAAGAGATACAACATTAAATTAAAGATTAAATTGAAGGCCTGTATCACCATATAACACTCGTCGCAACACAATGTATTCATAGCATAGAGCACAAGTATACAGGGAGAAGCGAAGGATGGCTATGAAAGACCGGACAATAAACAAAGAAGGGGTTTTGGAACTGTGCCTTGCGCCAAACGACAAGGCCATTCGTTACCCCCTGTTATTGACAATGCAACGTGCAATTGAATCTTTTGTCGCGATAGTGATGCTGGTGATTATAGCGCCAGTCGTGCTCCCGATGTTAGCTGTCATCATCATTCAAACAAATCATAATATTTTATGGGAAAAGCCAGAAGATCGTCCTCGTTGGTTGCGTTTCTTTTCACGAGAAGAAGCTTATTATTTGATTAAACGCGCCTTCGATTTTATGGTTTCATTGACTGTCCTTATTCTTGCACTTCCAATGATGTTGTTGACCGCGATTGCTGTTCGGCTCGACTCGCCGGGACCCATTATTTTCAAGCAAGAGCGAGTCGGCGCCCGCCGTCGTTATGTCAACGGCAAGTGGGTTTGGGAAACACAGACATTCACCATCTATAAATTCCGCACGATGAAACATAACGCCGATGAGAGTGTCCATGAGGCCTACATCGACAAACTCATCAACGGCAGCCTTTCGACAGAAGCCGATTCGACGGAAACGGGGCTAAAACTCACATTCGCCGCCGCCGATGCAACGGAAGAGCGCATAAAAGTCTATACGGGTAATGCAAAAGATTTGCTCGAAATGAAGAAAGCCAACACCGACGTCGCGACAAAAAAAGACGACAAATTGTACAAGATGACCAATGATGACCGCATTACCCGTATCGGCGGTTTTCTACGCACATCTAGCCTCGACGAGCTGCCGCAACTTTTCAATGTTCTCAAAGGCGACATGAGTCTTGTTGGCCCGCGCCCGGCGCTGCCGTATGAAGTGAAACGCTACAAAGATTGGCATCACCGCCGTCTCGAAGCGATACCCGGTGTCACTGGATTGTGGCAGGTTACCGCACGCAGCCAAGTCACATTCGATGAGATGGTCAAACTTGACATCGAATATGTAGACAATCAAAGCCTTGAGATGGATTTCTGGATTCTACTCAAGACCCCAGCCGCTGTTATATCCCGGCGTGGTGCAAAGTAGCCCTGAAACACGCAAAAAAGATTTCATGTTCTGGAATATCTGATAGGGCGACCCGTTGGGTCGCCCTTATCAAAGGCGATGGCACATTTTTTAAGATCGTAAATGATTTTTGAATCGCACTATTCTCAAGTCAAACATAGGAGCAAATCATCAATGCAAACCATTAATGTAGGGGTTATCGGTTACGGGTATTGGGGGCCGAATCAAGTACGCAATTTCAACGAACTTGATACTGTCAATCTTGTTGCCGTAGCCGATCAAAGTGAAACTCAACTGGAACGTGTCAAAAAACGATATGCCCATGTCGAAACGGTCACCGATTATCACGATCTGTTTGCAATGGGCTTGGACGCTGTCGCAGTCGTCACACCACCGGCAACACATCACGCGATTGCGATGGATTGCTTGCGCAACGGCCTCCATGTGTTAATCGAGAAACCCATCACGTTGTCTTCAGCCGACGCGCTTGACTTGATACGCACGGCAGAAGAAGTCGGCAAAATTTTGATGGTCGGGCACACGATGGAATATAACCCGGCTATCCGCGAAATGAAGGCGATGATAGACCGTGGTGTTCTCGGTGATATTCATTACATCAACACGGTTCGTGTTAATCTCGGTCTCTTTCAATCGAAAGCCAATGCAATTTGGGATCTCGCACCGCACGATATTTCGATTTTGCTCTATCTGTTGGGGGCAGAACCCGTAAGCGCCAATGTTGATGGAGTCTCGTGTGTGACGGATGGGCATGTTGACCTTGCATATATCAGCTTGCGCTTCCCGAATAATATTCACGGTCACATCGAAGTGAGTTGGCTCAGCCCGCGCAAAATTCGCCAAGTGACTGTGGTCGGCAAAGACCGCATGTTATTCCACGACGATGTTGAGCCGGTTGAGAAAATCAAAGTGTTCGACAAAGGTGTTGATGGCCCACCGCCATATACCGAAACATTGGAACAATTTCATTGGAGCTACCGGCATGGCGATGTGACAATCCCATATTTGAAGTGGTATGAACCGCTCCGTCGTCAATGCGAAGAATTTGTCGATTGCATCGTCACCGGCAGAACACCACAAACCGATGGCTTCAATGGGTTGCGTGTTGTCAATGTGCTCGAAGCCATTGACAAATCGTTACAGAATGGCGGTGCAGAGCAACCAGTTGAAGCGCTTACGCTGACGCATAGTAACGGTCGTTATATCAACGGTCATTCAAGTTAACATAGGGGATCAATCAAAGTCATGGAAGTACCATTTGTTGATTTGCGGGCAGAGCACGCCCCGTTACTCGATGAAATGAAAGAACGTGTTGGGCGTATTCTCGAACAGGGGAACTTCATTCTCGGTGATGAAGTTGAACAACTCGAAGAAGAATTTGCGGCCTATTGCGATGTGAAACATGCTGTTGGTGTAGACAGTGGGGCGTCGGCCTTGAAGTTATTGTTAATCGCTTATGGCATTGGCGAAGGCGATGAGGTCATCATCCCGGCCAATACATTTATTGCGACGGCTGGCGCGGTGACCTTCGCCGGCGCTACGCCGGTTTTGGTAGACATCGCCCCGAACACCTACAACATCGATGTCAACGCGATTGAGGCAGCTATCACACCGCGCACAAAAGCGATTATGCCGGTGCATCTGTATGGCACCTTCGCCGATATGACGCCGATTCTCGATCTCGCGGCGCGGAACAATTTGCTCGTGATTGAAGATGCCGCCCAAGCACATGGCGCGACGTATAACGGGCAGCGCGCCGGGTCGTTGGCGCAGGGGGCTGGCTTCAGTTTTTATCCGGCCAAAAATCTCGGCGCAGGCGGCGATGCCGGTATGGTGACGACCAACAATTCCGTTGTTGCCGACCAGATTCGAGCCATGCGGCATGTCGGGCAGCGGCATAAATATATTCATGACTATGCGCCGTTCAACCATCGTCTCGATACCGTGCAGGCGGCTATTTTGCGCATCAAGCTGCGCTATCTCGACGCCAACAACGCCGCCCGTTGTCGACATGCTGCGCTTTACAATCAATTGTTTGCAGAAGTTGATGGCGTCATCACGCCAGAAATACTGCCGGAGACAGAGGCAGTTTGGCATTTATATGTTATTCGCACAACGGCCCGCGACGAATTACAAGCCTATCTGAGAGAGTTTGGCATCGCTTCGGGTGTGCATTATCCGGTGCCGATTCATCTCCAACCGTACTATGAAAATCTTGGTTATCGTAAGGGCGACTTCCCGATAACGGAAGAATATGCCGATCAAATTCTTTCGCTGCCGATGTTCCCGAATTTGACCGAAGAGCAGATTCATTATGTTGTGGACACTGTGAAGGCATTTGTCGAACAACATAAGGTTGAGGCAATCCGGATTTAGCGACCTTGCGCATTCTGCATATTGCCGACACATTACCATATCCGTTAAACAGCGGCGTCAATCAGCGCGTTTTCCATGTTTTGAAGCGCGTTGCCGCACAGCATGAAGTCTGGTTTCTGGCATTTCTCGAAGGGGGGCGAGATGAAGCCGACTTCATGCCTGTTTACGAGGTTTGTCATCGGGTGATAACGGTGCCTTTTCAGATGGGGGCAGCGCTGTCACAACCGATTGAAATACTACGTTATCTCCTTCGTGGGATACCGATTGACCTGCGGCTTTATCAATCGCCGCAAATGGTCGCGCAGATTCAACAATTGACGACGACGACCGAATTCGATGTGGTGCAAATTGAGCACCCGATCATGATGCCATATCTTGAAGCGCTGCCCGAAGCATTGCAAAAACGCGCCGTTCTCGTCGCGCACGATGTCGATTTCAAAAAATATCGTCGTATTGCAGCCATCGAACCGCGTATGGCCCGTAAGTTGCGTGTGTTGTTGCACAGCAAAATGATGGAACGTTGGGAGGCAAAGTATGCCGGGCGCTTCCCGCGTTATGTGACGGTTTCTGATGTTGATGGACGGGTGTTGCTGGCGAAAAATCCGGCGATTCGCTTGGAAGTTGTGCCGAATGGAACGGATGCCAAAGCGACACATATCTTGCCAGAAAGTGAGGACGAGGCGAACTTGGTGTATGTAGGCACGATGGCTTATCCGCCAAATGTCGATGCGGTGCAGTGGTTTACGGGTGGCATTCTGCCGCTTGTGCGCCAAGTGCGCGACGATGTGCATTTTTGGATCGTCGGGCGCAAACCGGTCGCTGCGGTCAAAGCATTGGCCAGCGACGCTATTCACGTCACGGGGGCCGTCGACTCGGTCGAGCCATATTATGCCGACAGCACCATCTGTGTCGTGCCATTACGCGCCGGTGGTGGCACACGCTTGAAGATTCTCGAAGCGATGGCGTTGGGGCGGCCAGTCATCTCGACCTCGATTGGTTGCGAAGGTCTTGAGGTGACCGACGGCGAGAATATCATCATCGCCGACGATGAGCAAACATTCGCCAGCAAAATACTTGAATTGCTCGCAGACAAAGAACGCCGTCGCAAAATTGCTGCCGGTGGCCGCAAACTTGTCGAAGAAAAATATGATTGGGACAACATCGCCGCCAAAATGATGACGATTTATGAAACATTGCGTGCGGAAGGGAGACAGTCGTATGGCTGAGAAACCGCATATTTTTTGGATTTATACCGAAAATTTTGTAGCGACACTCGACGCGGCGACATGGTTAGAAACGACTCGCGAGATACGGAACATGGGTTGGCAGGTGACGCTCGTTGGGGTTGGCGATGAGCCTGAACAGACGATAGGCGGTGTCGCCGTGCAGCATGTCGCCAAGCCGGATGTGTATTTGCTGCGGCAGGTGATCTTTCATGCGCGGGTGCTACGGATGTTGTACGCGCAACTCGGCAGCGTAGATTATGTGCTTTTCCATCAGATGTCCGCGCCGTGGGTGTTGCTGTTCCGCATCTTGTTGCTGCTGCTATTCGTCCGCAAGCGCCCCAAATTTGTGATGGACACACGCACAGTGCCGATGGAGCGCAGCGATACGCGGGACATCAAGAGCCGGCTGCGCATCAAATTTTATCATCTGATGAACCGCAGCGCACACTATTGGGTGGATGGTCAACTGGCGATTACCCAGCGCATCGCTGAGTCGCTGGGGATACCGGCGCAGCAATTGTGGGGCGTGTGGCCGTCGGGCGTGACGCTTGCGCCGTTTGCAAGTGCGAGCGAGCAACGCGAATGGACAACGCCGATTGAATTGATTTATGTCGGCGCATTGCATTATGAACGCAATGTGCATGTCCTCACTCGCGCTGTGTTGTTGGCACATGCGATGGGCTTACCATTTCGTTTCACACTCGTTGGGGATGGCAGCGCCCGCGCTGACTTGCAACGTATAGCGGCCAAATCGAATGGCGTCATTCGTTATGTCGAACCGGTGCCGCACGAACGCATCCCCGAATTTTTGGGGCGGGCGCATATCGGTGTGCTGCCGTTCCCAGACGAAGAGAAATATCGGGTCAGCAGCCCGATCAAATTGTTTGAGTATATGGCTGCCGGGATGCCGATTCTGGCGACACGCATCGTCTGTCACACCGATGTGGTTGGCGATGCGACGTATGCGTTCTGGGCCGAAGAGTCAACAGTGAACGCTTTTGTGAGCGCGTTGCGACAAATTCACGAACAGCATGAGCAGTTGCCCGAACTCGGCAAGGCAGCGGCCGCGGCGGCGACCAATTGGACATGGCAGGCTTCGGCACGCAAAATCATCGCCGGTCTCGAACGCGGCACACAATCTGAACGGGGAGTCGATATGATGCGTATATTGGCAATTACAACTGTCAACAAAAATAGCCCGTCGCCGTGCATCCAAGATCAACTAGACGAACTCAAAAGACGCGGCATCATGGTGGACACACTCGTCATCAATCAGAATAGAAAGAGCGATTATTTCAAGATGATGGGGCATGTCTTCTGGGAGTCGTTGCGTGGTCACAAATATGATTTGATCCACGCCTTTTATGGACATTGTGGTTTGGTTGGACGGGCGCAATTTCGTGTACCTGTCGTGACAACCTTTCAAGGGTCGGATTTACTCGGTGGCAAAAACGGCGCGATGCACAAAAAAGATGGCATGATTGGCGATGTCGCCGCCCGCTTGAGCAACAGCGTCATCGTGATGAGCGAAGAAATGAAAATCGCGTCACGCCGTGAAGACACCGCCGTGATTCCATTTGGCGTCAATACAGACATCTTCAAACCACAACCGCGCAGCGAAGCACGCGAAGCGCTCAAATTGTCGCCGGACACCAGTTATGTGCTTTTTCCATGGCATCCGTCACGGGCGGAAAAGAATTTTCACATCGTCGAAGCGGCGCTTTCGCTTGTCCGCGAACACATCCCACATGTACAAGTCGTGACGTTGTTCGCAAAATCGCGTGAGGAAGTCGCGCTGTATATGAACGCCTGTGATGCGATGGTGCTTGTTTCTGACCACGAAGGGTCGCCGATGGCAGTGCGCGAGGCAATGGCCTGCAATCTGCCGATTGTATCGGTCGATGTCGGCGATGTGGCCGATGTGATTGCCGGTGTGCGCAATTGTGTTATCTGCGAGCGCAATCCGCAGGCAGTGGCCGAAAATCTATTGACCGTGTTGCAATCTGGCGAACGCTCGAATGGCAACGAAAAAATCGCGACGATGAATGTGTCGTGGGCGGCGGACAGGGTGCTCGATGTGTATCAGGCGACACTCGGCGAGCAGTCCGCAGCTTGGCAGACCGTCAAGAATTCATCTCCCGGCGCGTGAGTGAGGCAAGCGTATGTGTGGTATTTGTGGTGTGTACGACGAACAACGGACAGCGTTCCCGCACCTTATCCGCCCGATGCTCGATTCGATGATTCATCGCGGGCCGGACGACGAAGGCATTTATCAAGACGAAGACGTCATATTGGGGATGCGCCGCTTGAGTATTATTGATCTCGATGGCGGTCAACAGCCGATTTACAACGAAGATGGCAGTGTGGCTCTTGTCTTCAACGGCGAAATTTACAATTATCGTCTTGTGCGAGCCAATCTTGAAAAGAAGGGGCATCGCTTCAACACCAATTCGGACACCGAAGTCATCGTGCATCTGTACGAAGAATACGGCGTTGATTGTGTGCTTCATTTGCGCGGGATGTTTGCCTTCGCGCTGTGGGACACGAACACACGCAATTTGCTCGTCGCCCGTGACCATCTTGGCATCAAGCCGGTATATTACACGACGCAAGGCAATCGCTTAATTTTCGCCTCCGAGATTAAAACGTTGTTGCAGCACCCGGCGGTCGAAGCGCGGCTGAATTTGAAAGCGTTGTCGGATTTTCTTTCGCTGCGCTATGTGCCCGCGCCACATACGCTGTTTGAAGACATCATGGTGCTGCCGCCGGGACATCGCATCATCCACAATGGCGAAGATGTCCGTATCGAATCGTATTGGGACGTGGTCTTTAGCGAGCCGTCCGACACGACACGGCTCAGCGAACAAGAATATCTCATCCAACTCGAAACGATGCTGCGCGAATCGGTTGAAATGCGTTTGATGAGCGATGTGCCTTTTGGCGCATTTTTGAGCGGCGGCGTCGACTCGAGCACGGTCGTTGCGTTGATGAGCCAAATGCTGAATACGCCGGTCAAGACATTTTCGGTCGGCTTTCGAGGCGAAGGTGCCGAAGATTACAGCGAGTTGCCGTATGCCCGCATGGTCGCCGAGTATTACGAGACCGACCATTACGAAGTCATTGTCACGCCGCAAGATTTCATCGCCCATACGGAAAAAATCGCGTGGCATCTCGACCAACCGTTGGCCGATTACGCCGAGATTGCTTATTACATGGTGTCGGAACTGGCGTCGCGACATGTCAAGATGGTGTTGACGGGCGAGGGCGGCGATGAGTTGTTCGCCGGTTATGGACGCTATGCCGGTGAACGTTATGCAAGTGTCGTGCAGTTGACGCCACAACCGTTGATGTCACTCGCGCTGACAGTCTCGAAGCAATTCCCCAGAATGCGGCGTCCGAAAGCGGCGTTGTTCGCGCTGGCACAAGCGGACGAAGCGACGCGCCATATCAATTGGCTGCCGAATTTCAACAGCGAACGCAAGCAAGCCCTGCTGACCGATGAAGTCTCGGCGGCGCTCAACGGTCATGCAACGCGCGATGCTTTCGCGGCGATGTTGGCGCGTTCTGGCAGCGATGATTTCTTGAACCGCATGTTGTACACCGACACCAAATTGTGGCTGCCAGACTACTTGCTCAGTCGCGGCGACAAACTCACGATGTCGGTTTCGGTCGAGGGGCGCGTGCCATTGTTGGACTACAAGCTCGTCGAGTTTGCCGCGAAGCTGCCGCCCGACTTGAAGATGAACGGCGGGCAGCGTAAATATTTGCTCAAACAGATTAGCCGTCGTTTATTACCGGCGGACATCATCGACCGTAAGAAGAAGGGATTCCCCGTGCCGGTGCCGATCTGGTTGCGGCGCGAAGCCAATCCAATGATGCACGATTTGCTCAGCAGCGAGACGATTAAACGGCGCGGTTTGTTCAATGCCGATTATGTTGAGATGCTCATCAATGAGCACGAAAGCGGTTTTGCCAACCATGCTACGATGTTGTACGGGTTGATGAATCTCGAATTGTGGCAATCGTTGTTTATCGATCAACAGGCGTCTTGTGCGCCGGTTGCGCAGACCGAGTCAGTCGAGTCCGTTCAATAGAGTTAACGCTTATGACGAAGCGCAAACACATTCTGATGCTTTTACAAAACAACGCTTACAGCCACGATGTGCGTGTGCGCAACGAAGCCCAATCGTTGGTTGCTGCCGGCTATGATGTCACTGTCATTTGCCCGGCAGACGGCAAACGCTTCACCTTTCGAGATGTCGCTGGCGTTCGTGTTTGGTCGTATCCGCCGCCGCGAGATGGCAACGGTGTCATCGGGTATGCCATTGAATATGGTTACTCGCTCATCATGATGGGCCTTTTCTCGTTGCTTGTGCTGTTGCGGCGGCGCTTTGATGTCGTCCATGCGCATAATCCGCCCGATATGTTGGTGCTCATCGCGTTGTTTTACAAAATGCTCGGCAAAAAATTTGTCTTCGACCATCACGATCTGTCGCCGGAGCTATATCGTTATGCACGCTTTTCAGGCAGTGGCAACGCCGTGTTGTTTCGGTTATTGATTTTCTTCGAGATGCTGTCGTGCAAAGTCGCCGACCGCGTGATTGCTGTCAATCAATCGTATCGTGATGTTGAGGTGAAACGGGCGAAAATCAAACCGGAGAAAATCTCGATTGTGCGCAATGGGCCGAATCTGGCGCAATTTGCGTTGTCCCATGTCGCGAACCCGTCTGAGAAGAATGGCAAGATTGTTATCGGCTATCTGGGTATCATCGGTTATCAAGATGGGGTTGACCATCTCGTGCGTGCTGTCGGCCATCTCGTCAATGATTTCGGCAAAAGCGACATCGAATGTGTTGTCGTTGGCGAAGGCGATGCCTTGCCCGCAGCACAGCAATTGGCCAATGAATTGAAACTCAGCGAATACATCACATTCATCGGATGGATACCATATACAAGTGTGCCGGAGTGCCTGCGCCGTTTTGACATTTGTGTCGCGCCGGAGCCTTCTAACATCTATTCGGATCGCAGCACGGTGATTAAAATTATGGAATACATGGCATTCGCAAAACCGATTGTCGCTTATGACCTGCCTGAACATCGTTACTCGGCGGGGGAAGCGGCAGTCTATGCGACCAACAACACTCCACTTGAGTTGGCACAGCACATTGCCGCATTGATTGATGACCCGCAACGGCGCGAGACGATGGGGCAGGCTGGCCGCGAACGTGTCGAAAATGTGCTTTCATGGTCGCATCAAGAACGTGCGTTGTTAGAGATGTATAGCAGTTTGTAAATGGGTATTGGCAGTAGACTGGACATTCATACGTAATGCACAAATTTATTTTATTGGCAATAGGATTTGTATTACTGATGACAACTGCATCGGTTGGATTGGATGGCGGCCAAGATTTCGATTTTGTTGAAGGATCGTCTGGAACAACGCCGCTTTCTTTTCAATTGAACAGCGAATATGTGGGGCAGCATCCGCGTTTGTTCTTCACATGGGACGAAGTGCCTCTGTTGCAAGAGAAGATGTATGACACACATGCAGCAATTTGGGATCGTATCTATATGGAAGCCGAAGACCAACTCGCACAACCATTCCCAACACAACCGCCCGACGACGCGACCTTTAACTTTTTCCGTGACGAGGGCACTCGCTTGCTTTCGCTTGCTTTCGCTTGTGTGCTCGACGAGTCCGACAGGTATTGTGACCCAACCGTTGAACGCTTGATGACTCATGCGTCGTGGCCGGTGTGGGATCAAAATGACGAGCGGGGGTTAGGTCATGCCCACATGTTGTTGGGCAATGCGTTGGCGTATGATTGGGTGCATGTTTGGTTAGATGATGATGAACGGGCGACTATTCAAGAGTCGCTCAGGCGGCAGGGGCAAAAATTATACGAGGCTAGCACGAATGCCCATCGTGTATGGTGGCACGCCTCATATTTTCAGAATCATTTTACGTCACTCAATTCTGCGCTTGGGCTGGCAGGTATGGTGCTCGCCGGAGATGTGCCCGCGCGTTTGTGCGACATCACACCGGCTGCGGCCAATGTGAATATGCGTCAAGGGCCGGGGACGAATTTTGAGATCGCCGACTTGTTGCCATTCGGCGAGACGGCTACGGCTGTTTTGCTTGTTGAATCGCGTGAAAATGACGACAATTGGTGGCTGTTGGACAATGACTTGTATGTTGCAACGCGGGTTGTCAACCTCGTCGATGAAAATTGTTCGCCGAGCGCTGCGCCGGAAGTCTGGGCAGAGCAGGCCGCCGAACAATTTGCCATCAGCCAAGAATTCCTCAATGGCATTGGCGATGGCTCGTGGCACGAGAGCATTCCGTATCAAGATTACATGCTGTCAATGAGCTTGCCATTTCTTTTCAATCTGCGGCGTTTGAGCGGTGAGGATTTGTTCCCCCATACGTATTTGCAAAATTATCCCGATTGGCGCCTGTATAACTTGCTCAACAATGGCGATTTCATTCTGTCCTACGGCGACTTTGGCAAAGATTGGCAAACGGGCTTCGCACCTTTCGCCATCGTCCGTTTTGCGGCCAACGAATATGACGACCCCATCGCTGCGTGGACGGCTGAGCGCTTGGCCGCAACAGCAACATCGGGCGAGAAGTCGTCGTTTGCGGTCTTTGAATTCTTTTATTATGACCCGACCTTGCAGCCCGAACCGCCGGTTGACAAACCGCTTTCGTATGTGAGTGAAGACCTCGAAGCCGTCATCTGGCGCACCGGCTGGGACGATGATGCGCTTGTCTTTGGGCTAAAAGCCGGGCCATTGGGCGGGCGTTTCGGTTTCGACACTTTTGTCTCTGAACAAGCACCGTGGTCGCCACCCTGTCGCGAGACTGGCTGTCAGTTGAATATCGACCACGACCACAGCGACGCGGGGACATTCTATCTCTTCCGCAACAACGAATGGCTCGTGCCGGAATTTGTTCAGTGGGGGCAAGTCGATACGCCCTTCCACAACACACTTTTGATCGATGGCGAGTCGCAGTACCGCCCGCCGCCCAATCATTTTCATTTCTTCAGCGAAGACTTCGCCGGGAGTGATGCCTTCTTGCGGCAGGTTGTCGATGGCACCCAATTCAATTACGCCGTTGCCGACCTCACCGGCAGTTACAAACAAATCGACGACTTGCAAGAAATTGCGCGGCATGTGGTCTTTGTACGTCCCGACTATTTCGTGATGCTCGACACCATTCGCGCCGATGAGCCACATTATTATCAATGGCTGATTCACTTCGAGGACTCGGTTGCCATTGAAGAAAGTTGGTTCCGGGGGCAGAGCGCCGGTGGACAATTGATTGGTGTCGATGTCGCGGCGGCGGCGGACAATGATATGTGGACGGAGGACGCCGCTTTGCCGCGTGCCGTGATTGCCAAGCCGTTTGATATGACAGATGCACGCTTGGCGACTTTGCTGTACCCCACGACACAAGACGAGTGGGCGAGTCGTCCGGTTATGACGACACAAGAAGACACCGGCGAGAGTATCTTGCTGCGGGTGACGCAAAATGATGGTCGCTTCGATGACATCATCATCAATTACGGTCAGCCCGAAGCGCCGGTGCAGATTGGCGCTTACACCACCGATGCCGATCTCGCCATTGTGCGACACGATCAGTCGGGCAATATCGACAGCGTTTATCGTTCTTATAACGGTTGTGTGCTCGAAGCACAATCGCCGACAGCGACGTCGGAGACCTGTAACGCAGGGTTATTTGAGGTGACGACATAAAAAAGACCGTATCTATACGAGTTTCTTTGCCCGGTGTGATGGCCGTATTTTTCGGATTTCTTGAACAACCGCCGGCAAAGTCTCGTTAATCGATAAGTGGGAACACACAATTGGCAACGACGCAACATATCGATTGTTCACCCTATAAATTAAAGTGAATGCGTCGAATGTGTCGAGGAGGAAAATAGAACATGCAATTAAATGATTATCTTGCGATTTTGTGGCGACGACGTTTTGTCCTCGCTGTCACGGCGATTGTCGCGACGGGGATTATCGCCTTCGGTGTGTCGCAGATGACCACAAAATACGCGGCGACATCGACTATCCGCGTCGAAACGGTCCCCGTTGGTGGGATTGACTTCACAACTTTCGACATCAGTTACTCAGAACGATTGATGAATACATATACGGACATCTTCCGCAGTCCCGTCGTCATGGATCAATTAGCTGTGGAATTGGATATGGATGAACCGCCCGACGTCACGATTGATGTCGTCAAAGATACAGAGCTTTTGATTATTGGCTCACAAGAAGAAAATCCGGATTTGCCGCCGGTCGTTGTGAATACGCTGGCACGCCTCATCGTTGAAGATGGCGAGAATCTGCTGTCGTTGTGGAAAGACAGCCTGAACGGGCAAACACCGCCGATTGATGTTGAAGACCTCGACCGACTTTCGATTTTACAATTGGCAGAGGGGACATTTACCGTTGGTGCCAACAAACGATCATTAATGGCGTTTGGCGCTCTTGTCGGGCTTCTCGGCGGGATTGGGATGGCATTTGTTGTGGAGCATCTCGACCAGCGTATTTACTCGCTGCAACATTTTGCCCGCGTGACGAATCTACCGATTCTCTCCGAAATTCCGAAGAAAGATTACCGCGATAGCGACACGACGTTGTTTGCAAAGCCAAGATATAGCGAAGGCTTCAGGCGTATTAAAGCGGTTATCAAACGCGAGGATGATCAGCCGCAGGTGATTATGTTGACGAGTCCCGAACCGGGCGAGGGCAAGTCTACCATCGCGGCTAATCTGGCGTTGAGTCTTGCGCAGTCGGGTGAGCGGGTGATGGTCATCGATATGGATACCTACCGTCCCTCATTGCACAAATTCCTCGCGCTGCCCAATGATCGCGGCTTGAGCACGTTGATGCTGCGCAAAACAAGATTTGCCGAGACGATACAAAAAACAACGCGGCCACAAGTCACGGCTATCACAAGCGGGCCGCTCAACTACACGCAAATGCCGGAATTCGATAGCCCAGCAATTGCAGCGCTTATCAATCAACTGCGTGGGAATTTTGACTTCATCTTGTTGGACACACCACCAACAGCGATTGCGAGCACGGCCAAAACATTAATGCCTTTGGTAGACAGTGTGATCGTTGTTGTGCGCATGGGGCAAACCAATGAAGATTCGCTGCGCTTGATGATGGAAGAATTGTCCTACACAGAATTACCGTCGATGGGCATTGTCGTCAATGCAATCGGCCAAAAATCGCGTTATCGTAAATATTACAAGCTGGCGAACAAGATGGCCCGCAATTCCGGCTTTATGGTGAAACAGACATGATTGCAAAATTACCCGAACTGCCCGATTTGCCAGACCTAAATTTCAACAATTTGTTTGTTCAAACAGTATTGGCGGTCGTCGTTGGGACGCTCTTGGGCTTAGTGGCGCTGGCGACTTCGCCTAAATTGGCGATTGTCGTGGTGTTGAGCCTCGTCGGTGCAGTGATTTTTAGCAAGTATCCTGAATATGCTTTTCTCGCGATGATTGTCACCGTCGCGACAGTTTATGACCACACCAATACACCATTGATACCACTTGTAGCCGGTATGGACTTACAAGTGATCGATGTTGTCTGGTTGTTTATGTTGGGAAAGATGATTCTCGATTTGTTGATACGACGGGATCGCAAGTATATTCACACGCCGTTGGATATCCCGATGCTGATATTCCTCATTGTCGGTGCTATCTCGACCATGTTCGCTGTGACAGCCGGTACCATTGATTTTAGCGATGAAGCTAATGCTGAATTGCGGCTGCTGGCGTATTTCGCCTTTTTCTTCGCGATCACCAATCTCATCAATCGTCCAGTAATCGTTGACCGGGCTATAAGAGGATTTCATTTTTTGGCCGCGCTTGTCGGTTTGTTGATGCTCATTCAATTTGTCATGGGCCCAGAAAATAAAATTATACCCGGTCGGGTTGAAGAATTGCGCACCGCCACCGAAGTCACTGAAGACGTGTCACGCATTTTGACGCCGGGGCAGTCTATTATTCTGGTGTCTTTTATTTCGTTGACGACGTTTCTCTTGCTCGACGGTTTTAAACCTCGCCACTGGCTTATTATGGTGGGTATCTTGTTGACAGGGGCCGGCGTAATTATCACATTCAATCGCAATTTCTGGGCGGTTGTTCTACTAGCGTTCGCTGTCACTTTCATAATGGGCGATTGGCGTGCGAAAGATCGAATAGTCAAAACGGCCATTGTTGGTGTGCCGGCATTTTTTATTGCCGCGATAATTATACTCTCTTCATCGGATCCATCTGCCGAACCCTCATTGATTCACGCGACGCTTTCTCGCTTCACAACATTATTCTCGTCCGACACGACGCAAGAAAGCAGCCTCCAATTCCGTTTTATTGAGAACGAATATGCTGCTCCCTATATCTTGCCGCCGAGTCCTTTTGGGGAAGGGCTGGGCTTCAAATATCGCCCATGGGACTTACGGCTTGACTGGTTCAAAGAAGATGGCTCGGTAGGCAGTGACTTGCGTGATTACATCCATAATGGTCATTTCTGGATTCTGATCAAAATGGGCTTTTTGGGATACGGCGCATTCATGTGGTTTTCACTCTTGATGATCTATCGTGGTTTGAAATATTGGCGGCGTGTACCCGGCACCCAACGGCAAAGTATTTTGCTGAGTTTTTCAATCACATATTTAGGTATGCTCGTTGCTACGATTGTAAACCCAACTTTTTTCCAAGTCTTTTGGATTGTCGTCTACGTATTTATGGCAGCAATCAGCGAGACGATCATTCGCTGGGGGACCACTGATGAATCCAATACTCAAACAAGGAAGGCGGGCTTACTGGGCAGTGCGCCGAGCAGCCCGTAAAACAGTTTATGCCCCGCCGCCGGGTACTATCGACTTCGGCGATTTGCGCCGGCTTCAACCGGTCAGCCGTGTGCGCGGTTGGGATCGCGGCACATTGATAGATCGGTATTATTTGGTCAAATTTCTTCAAGCCCATGCCGCCGACATCAAAGGCCATGTTCTCGAATTTGCCGACGACGATTGCACTGTCAAAATTGGTGGCAAAGCTGTCGTCAAAAGTGATGTGCTCCACATGATTGAAGGCAATCCTAAGGCGACGATTGTTGCCGATATTGTGACCGCCGATGAGGATACTATTCCATCGAATCAATTTGACTGCATCATTTGCACACAAGTCTTGCAATATGTGACGGAGCTTGATCGAGCGATTGAAACCTTGCATCGTATTTTGAAACCGGGCGGGGTATTGTTGGCAACTTTTCCCGGCATCAATCAACTGGATGATCCTGATTTGGCATGGCATGACCAATGGCATCTCACAGGGCACATGGCACGTCGTGTCTTTGCGCAATATTTCTCAGACAGCGCTGTGACAACTTATGGCAATGTATTGACAGCAATCTGTGTTCTCCAAGGAATTACGGTTGAGGAATTGACGACTGAAGAAGTCGATTATCATGATCCGCAATACGAGGTTCTTGTCGCTGTGCGTGCAGTCAAATAGTGGGGGAGATATTTGATGAATGAAGCGAAATCATCGCTGATTGGTGGTTTTATCTCGATGGGCGCGAGCAGTGTCTTTCGGATTGTCTTCGGCTTCTTGAATGTGATGATTGCGGCGCGGGTTATCCCCGAAGAGGATCTCGGTCGATATTTTCTGATTATCTCGATTGCCGTCTTCACCGAGATGATTTTCAATGTCGGGTTGAACATCTCGGCCACACGCTTCGTTTCGGGGACAGACGATGATGATGAACGCGCTCGCCTTGTTGGGACATTTCTCTTCGTCCGCATCTTCTTGATCGCTTTGCTTGTGCCGGTTGTTTATCTGGCGCGGCCATTATTAGAGTTGATTTTTGATGCGGATTTGATCGCGACTCTGTTCATTTTTATCCCGATTGTGGCGCTCGCTCGTTTGTCATTCGGCACATTGTCCGCGATATTGCAAGGTTATCATTATTACAATCAGTTGGCTGTTGCCAATACATTGCAGGGCGGTCTGAGCCTGCTGTTCACATTGGTCTTCGTCGTTGCGTTGGACATGGGGGTCGATGGCTATTTGCTGGCGACGATTGTTTCAATCGGCCTTGCAACGGGCATCATTTTCATCATGTTGCCTTTTCGCAATATACCGCGTTTTGACAAAAAACTGGCGCGCAAGATGCTTCGTTTTGGCTTGCCACTGCAAGGCAATGATTTGTTGACACAGGTCTTCGTCCGTTTAGATGTTTGGGTATTGGGCGCGTTGGTTGGCCCATTGGACATCGCTTATCTCCAAGTGTCGGCGCGTATACCGAGTTATGCCAACGAAGTCTATAGCACCGGGTTAAACTCGATTTACTTTCCACGGATGTCGGCGTTGTTTAGCCGCGACGAAGGTGACGAAGCGGCGGCATTTCTCAATCATCTGTTGCGCTTGCTCGGTTTTGCCTCAATGTTGGCGGCGCTCGGCCTGACGATTTTCCAGACCGAAATCACAACATTGATATTCTCCGACCGGTACTTGCCAGCGGCCCCGGCGATGGGACTCATCATGATTGCGGCTGGCTTTGCGTTAGCGAGTGAAGTGCTCGAAGTCGCGTTGATTGCCGCGGGCCATCCGTCGTATGTTATTGCGAATAACACCGTCATGACTGGCGTCACAGTTGGCACCAATTTGGCGCTGATCCCGATGTTTGGTTTCATGGGGGCTGTCTTCGCCCGCCTCATCAGCAATATTGTCGTGTTGCCAGTCGTTTTGTTGGGAATATATCGCGAGAAGATCAAAGCAGATATTATGATCTTTTTCCGTTCAGCATTTGTTTTGGGTATCTGTCTCGTGATGTATTACGGTCTTGGCTGGCAAGAAAATTATATCTTGAAGAGTCTGCTGTTGGTCTTGTTCATAGCGCTATCCTTTCTGTTCTCGGTCGTTAGTACGCGCGATTTGTACACATTGACCGATTATGTCGCCACTGTGCGCGAACGCAGACGCGAAGCCAAAGTCGTGTCTAGCGCGGGGTAGGGCGGTCGTTTATGTTGTGGTGGGGGATTGGGGTAGCTGTCGGTGGCGGTATCGGGGTAGCTGGTTACGTCGTCACGAAACGTGCTCGTCAAACACGCGCGTATCTGACCTCCAATCGCTTTCCCGAATTTGTACGACGTGATGTTGACTCGGATACAATCGGGATACCCGTCTTCACCTATCACTCGGTCGCCACGCCGCACACACCGGATTCGGTGACGCCCCAAGCCTTTGAGCATCATCTGCAATATCTTAAGCGCAATGGTTATCACACACTGACGGCGGACGAACTGCACGCGCATCTTGTTTTTGGTGAGCGTGTGCCGCCGAAGTCGGTCGTGCTCACATTTGATGATGGCCGAGCGACATTGTGGACGATTGCGTATCCGCTGCTCAAAAAATATGAGATGCGGGCGGTTTGTTTTCTCGTTCCCGGTGCGATGACCGCCGAAGGCGTTCGACCACACATCGGCGATGCGCCCGAACAAATTGACGACCTCGCGAATGCCGACGTCGGCGATGCGCCGGTTATCACATGGGCAGAGACGCGCTTGATGCACGAGAGCGGCATTATCGATTTTCAGTCGCACACGCGCGACCACGCGCTGATTTATTGCGGGCCGGAAATCGTCGATTTTGCCAACCCGCACAGCGATTATGGATACGGTGGTTACGCACTCCCGCTGCGGCGTTGTCATGGCGAAGATGTACGCGATATACCGGCGCTCGGCACGCCAATTTATCGCAGTATGCCACGCATGGGCGCAGCGCGGCGTTATTATGATGATGAACGATTACGACAGGCGTGCGTTGCACACGTCGCCGAAAATGGCGGGGCGCAATTCTTCGAACGGGGTAATTGGCGCGACACGTTGTCGGCATTCGTCAAACGTTATCGCCACGAACACGGTGACGACGGACGGTATGAGTCGCCGGACGAACAACGTGCCGCGATACACGACAGTCTCGTGAGCAGCAAACAGATGATTGAGGAACACTTACCGGGGCATATCGTGCGCCATCTGTGTTATCCATGGCATCGTTACAGCATCATGGCGGCGTCACTCGCCATCGAGAGTGGTTATGTCAGCACATTTGTTGACATCAATCACCACAAACTGGAACCGACATGGAATGCGCCGTATGCTGTGCAACATGCGATCCCGGTGAATACTGTCGGCGATGACCCGTATTTAATCACCCGTATCGACAGCCGCGATGACCTGATTTTGAGCCTGCCAGGTGAAGGACGCTTGACGATGAATCAGCGCATTCGTGCGCGTATGCTGCGCGTGCCACAAAGGATCAAACGACTTTATGCGAATGCTCGTTCTGTCTGATTATTATCCGCCGCATTATATCGGCGGCTACGAATTGATCTGCGAGAAAGTGATCGAAGGTCTCGTCGATTTCGGTTACGAGGTTTGTGTGTTGACGAGCACGCATGGCGTAGAGCAGGCACAAATTGATGGACATGTT
>RFIA01000410.1 GCA_003695675.1 Chloroflexota bacterium | reverse complement strand
TTATGCGATGGGCATTGGATTGGTTGTTCCAAAGTGCCTACGGTTTCCATTATCCACTTTCTTCCATCAATGAAGCGTGTTAAATGTCACTAACCTTGTGTGACAAAAATCACAAAGGCGTTTAACGGCGTTAAATCACATGGGTTTTTGCTTACACAACGCCCCATCAGGCAATGTGGCCGTTATTGATTTTGTCGTCGCGCCTCGAACAAGAGCACCGCCGCAGCCACCGCCGCATTGAGCGACTCGACCGCCGACGCGAGAGGAATAGCAACGTGTGCGTCTGCAAGTTGTGCAGCATCATCGCTTGCGCCATGCGCCTCGCTGCCGATAATCAACGCCCATCCGCTTGACCAATCCGCCGTGTCATAACGCACAGCGCCATCGCCATCCGCGAGATACACCCGCAAACCCGCGCATATCTCCCCAATGCGCGACCACGACGCTTGTATGACCGGCAGGCGAAAATGCGCCCCCATCCCGCCGCGCAGCACTTTCGGATTATAGGGGTCAACACAATCAGAGGACAGCAAGACGACATCGACACCCGCCGCAGCCGCCGTCCGCAGAATCGTCCCCATGTTGCCGGGATCGCGCAGGCCGTCGAGGATCAGAACATGCGTGGGCGATGGCGGTATTTCCGGCACGGGCAGTGGAAAGACGCCGATGACGCCTTGCGGTTGTTGCGTGTCGCTGATATGACGCATGACGGCCTCATCAACCGGCGCGATGTCAACACCTTGTGCTGTCAACCATTCGACGAACGCTTCATCAGCATCTGATGTATGAAACACAAATTTCGGCGCATGACCAAGCTCGCACGCATCGCGGATGAGGCGCGGGCCTTCGAGCACGATCTTGCGCTCTTTGCGCCGCGCCTTCGCCCGATTTTGCAATGCGTATATCAATTTAACACGCGGATTTTGTAAGCTCGTTATCACAATATCAGCTCTGCGGTGACCATGTTGCCCTCAAGACTAGGCCGGATGCGGAAGCCGACTCGTTCGGCGACGCGCTGCATATCGATATTATCGGCGAGTATCGTCCCAACGATGCGTTCTAAGCCTTCGGCGCGTCCCCATTCGACGAGACGAGTAAGCAACTCCGTGCCGAGTCCCCGCCCTTGATAGGCATCGCTGATGAGCAGCGCAAATTCCCCCTGATTGAGTCCCATGAAGCGCGTCAAACGCCCGACGCCGATAATCATCGGTTCATCGACTTTGTCGTCATCGCGCTCAGCGACGAAGACCATCTCGCGGTCGTAATCGATGAACGAAATACGCGCCAAACGGTCGTGCGCGATGCGCTGACTCAACTTCATCGGATAGAAATAGCGCAAGTACACACTGCGTTCCGAAAGCGTCTCGTGGAATTTGACCATCGCCGGTTCATCTTCTGGGCGAATCGGGCGGATCAAAATTTCGGTTTCTTCTTCATCTTTGAGACGCCACGATGACACATATTGCATCGGATACGGGCGAATAGCCGGCTTCGGCAAATCGGCTTCGTCCATATCCGCATCATAAAGCACAACTCGCGCGTCGAGCGCCAACAAGCGGTCTTCAGAAGCGAGCAACGGATTGATCTCGATTTCTTTAATCCAACGATGCTGCACGACCAATTGACTGAAGCGCACCATCAAGGATTCGAGCGCATCCATATCGACCGAACCGCGCCCGCGCACGCCTTGCAATGCTTTGTAAATCTTCGTGTCTTCCATCATGCGGCGGGCGAGTGTCGTCGTCAACGGCGGCAGACCGAGCGCGTTATCTTTAATCACTTCGACGAGCGAGCCGCCCATGCCGAACAATAATACCGGGCCAAATTGCGGGTCGGGGCTGCTGCCGATGATGAGTTCATAACCGTCGAGCTTGACCATCGGCTGCACCGTCACGCCGAGAAAATCGTCCGCGCTGTGCTTTTCGCTGACGCTCTGCTGCATATCGCGATAGGCTTGCACCACGTCGTCATCATTCGTCAGGTTGAGCTTGACGCCGCCGACATCGGTCTTGTGCGTAATCGTCTCGGAATGCAGCTTGACGACGACCGGATAACCGATAGCCCGCGCGGCTTCGACCGCTTCGTCTGCACTCTTTGCGATGCGCGTCTCTGTCGTCGGGATGTTGTAGGCGGCCAGCAACTGCTTCGACTCGGCTTCGGTCAGCAGCGTCCGTCCGGTACTGCGCACACGGTCAATCATCGCATCGACGCGCTGCCGACTGCGTATCATATCCTCGTCGTCATCATGGAGCACCGGCGTCTCATAAATCGAGCGCAGATTCTCGCTGTAACGCCACAGATAATTGAACATGCGCGTCGCCGTGTCGGGATAATCGAATGTCGGGATATTGATGTGATTGAGGATGCGCGTCGCCGCGGCGATTTCAGCACCGCCCATGAAGCTCGCCAACACAGGTTTGCCGACATTGTTGTACGCTTTAAGGTTCTCGGCGAATTGCGCTGGCTCGGTCATGCCTTGTGGCGTCAGCACGACGAGTAAGGCGTCGCTGTTGGGGTCATTGATGGCAATCTCGACAGCTTTGGTGTAACGCTCTGGGCCAGCATCGCCGAGAATATCAATCGGGTTGTTGTGACTCCAATGCTTCGGCAACAATTTGTTGAGCGCGTCCATCGTCTCGTCGGCGAGTTCGGCCAATTCGCCGCCGCCGAGAATCAGCGAGTCGGTTGCGAGCACGCCAGGGCCCCCGGCGTTCGTCACTATCGACAACCGGCGCCCTTTCGGACGCGGTTGTTTCGCGAGCACTTCGGACATGTAGAAAATATCCGCGATGCGGTCAACACGCAGCACGCCGACCCGTTCAAAAGCTGCGTTAAGTACATCGTCGCTGCCAGCCAATGACCCGGTATGCGACGCCGCCGCTTGTGCCGCTTGTGCCGTCCGCCCGGCTTTGATGACGATAATCGGCTTGCGCAGCGCGACCTCGCGGGCAGCCGACATGAACGACCGCGCATCGCCGACGGTCTCCATATAGATGACGATGCTGTGTGTATTCGGGTCATCACCGAGATAATCGATTAAGTCGCCCCAATTGACATCGAGCATCGAACCAATCGAAATAAACGCGCTGAAGCCAACATGTTCCTCGAAGCTCCAATCGAGCACCGATGTACACAACGCGCCGCTCTGGCTGATGAAGCCGACATTGCCCGGACGCGCAATCGCCGTGGCAAAGGTGGCGTTAAGCCCGTTGAGCGGTCGCATCACGCCGAGACAATTCGGCCCGATGATGCGCATTTTGCCGCGTCGCGCTTGTTCCATGATGCGCTGTTCGAGTTCAACACCCTTCGGCCCGCGTTCTTTGAAGCCCGCCGAGATGATAATCGCGCCGCGCACACCGGCATCGACACATTCGCCGATGACACCCGGCACCGTCGGCGCGGGTGTGACGACGACGGCGAGGTCAACGTGGTCGGGCACATCGCCGATACTCGGATAGGCTTTGATGCCGAGCACACTGTCGCGTTTTGGGTTGACCGGATACACCGTGCCGCCAAACGGACTGCTGATGAGATTCCACAAAATCGTGCGTCCGACGCTATTTTCTTTCTCCGTCGCGCCGATGACCGCCACCGATTGCGGCGCGAAAATCGCGTCGAGTGCTTTGTAGCGGCTGCGGACGGTATGATGTCGTTCGGTTCCTGTTGTCTCAGGTTGATGAACCATGTCATCTCCTCATTTTATTCGCGGGTGACATGCACCCTACACGTCTCCACCATCATGCCCGAAAGCGGACTCTATGTCCGGTGACATCCAATATGATAACGAAGTAACAAACATCACAACAAGGCAAAAATAGCAAACAAAAAGACGAGCGTCACATCTCGTCTTTGTCCTCACGCACCATGCGATGAAATGGGCGTCAGCGTAAATTTTGTTGGCTGAGCGCCGCGAGTTTCGTGAAGGTTTCGGGGTCACGCACGGCGATGTCCGCCAACATTTTGCGGTCAATCTCGACACCGGCCCGCTTCAAGCCGTGCATAAAACGACTGTAGCTCAAGCCATTGAGACGCGCCGCCGCATTGATGCGCGTAATCCACAAGCGGCGGAAGTCACGCTTGCGGGTACGCCGGTCGCGATAGGCATACCACAAGCTCTTCATCATCGCCTCGTTGGAACGTTTGAACAAGCGGCCTCGCGTTCCCCATTGGCCTTTGACCATCTTGATGATTTTCTTGTGTCGTCGCCTGCGGACAACACCGGTTCTTGCTCTTGGCACGATTCACTCTCCCGTTACAACAAAGACCCGGAGCAAGACTCCGGGACATAATTTCGACAAACGAAATGACCCGCGATTAGGCCGGGGGATTGGATTTGTATTTCCCCAAATATGGCGCCAGTGTCTTCACACGTTTCGCCTCTTTTTTGTTCTCAACCTCTAGCATCCGGTCGAACTTACGGCGCGACCGTTTAGAACTACGACGGCGCAAGTGGCTCTTGCCCCCTTTGGTACGCACAACCTTGCCGCTGCCCGTCACGCGGAAGCGTTTGGCGGTGGCTTTATGCGTTTTCAACTTAAATTTTTTGCCCACGATAATCTGCTCCGTATTGCGTTTATTACTTCTTATTTTTGCTGGTAATCGGCGCGAGAATCATCAACATCGTATTGCCATCCATATTCGGGCGCTGTTCAACGACAGCGATGTCTTCCAACTCCGCCGCAATTTTGTCAAGCCGTTCACGGGCAATCTCAGGATAAGTGATTTCGCGCCCGCGAAAACGCATCCGCACCTTGACCTTCATGCCATCGCTAATCCAACGGCGTGCCTGCTTGACCTTGTAGAAAATATGATGGTCATCTGTTTTGGGACGCAGTTGAATTTCTTTGACATCGACGGTCTTCTGCTGCTTGCGTGCTTTGCGTGCCTTACGCTGCTGCTCATATTGAAACTTGCCATAATCCATGATACGGCATACCGGCGGTTTTGCATTCGGCGAAACCTCAACAAGGTCGAGATTTCTTTCTTCAGCCATGGCCAGCGCTTCTCGCAAAGACACCACCCCCAAGTTTTCGTTGGTGTCCGTAATCAGCCGCACTTCACGGGCACGTATTTGGTCATTCACCCGATGGTTTGAAGAACTTATCGCTTAATCCCCTCTGCTTCATTAAAAAGATAGGCTCTTGTAAGCAAACAGCGCGTTTTTCATGGGGGCGTGTCCAACACATCCCCCATACGCACCGATTTTCCCGCAAACGAAAAGACAATAACAAAAAAACTTACTTCTCGATGATGTATCGACTGAGGAGTTTAACACACCTGATTATACGAGTCAATATGTCTAGGACAAAATTTAAGTGCCTTCGATTCGCAAAGACGGGTCTAAGGGCCGCCAGACGTATCTATTCATCTATCCATGACCGAGTTTAGCACGCAAACCTCAACGAAAAGCGACTCGGTTGGGGCATAGCTTGCTATGCCCTCGTTATCGTCAAAGATTGTCAAGCACTTGATTGACCGCTTCGTTTGTCGGCGGGGGTTCGCGAAGGAGATTTTTCGTCGGGTCATTAGGGCGGCGTTTCTTCGGCGCGGTTGGCGTCTTAGGCCTGTTGCGAGGCGCGGGTTGTGGTGTGCGCCCGTTTGTAGAAGGCGCTTGGCGTGCGGGCGATTGGGGTTTC
>RFIA01000409.1 GCA_003695675.1 Chloroflexota bacterium | reverse complement strand
TTGTACGGGCGACCCACCGGGTCGCCCGTACAATGGCGCGTGTGTGGATGACCGCCGCGTCGTATCCGACGATGGCGCGTGTAATTGCGGACGCGGGCGGCGATGCGTCGTGATGGGGCGCGTAGGGGCGACGCGCCGCGTCGCCCCAACAATGGCGCGTGTGTGGATGACCGCCGCGTCGTATCCGACGATGGCGCGGGCGATTGTCGCCGCAGGCGACGATTCCCCTCCCCGTACACGGGGAGGGGTTAGGGGTGGGGTCAAGGGGTTCATTCCGCAGCCGCGGTGGTGTGACCCGTATCTACCACCGATGCTGCGACGGCTTGAAGTCCATCATCGCGCCGTGATAATAGGGGACGACGGCTTGCTCCGGCTGCGCCACGGCGTCGATGCGAGCGTAATCGTCATCGCTGAAGCGGATCTCCACCGCGCCGAGATTGTCCTCAAGATGCGCCATCGTGCGCGGCCCGATGATGGGACTCGTCACGCCGGGCTGCCGCATCACCCACGCCAATGCGACTTGTGCCGTCGTCTTATTCTTTTGCGCCGCGAGCGTGCCGATGACATCGAGCACGTTGTAACTCAAATCGCTGAAGTGCTGCTTGAGGCGCTCGTTGAAAAGCGCGCCGCGTTTGCTATCTTGCGCGAAGCGCGAGTCGCCGGGGATGTCTTCGCCGCGTTTGTATTTGCCGCTCAAGAAACCGCGTGCGAGCGGCGACCACGGCAAAATCGCCAACCCGTATGTTTGCGCCATCGGGATCAATTCGCGTTCGATGCTGCGGTCGAGCAAATGATACGGCGGTTGTTCGCTGATGAAGCGGTTGAGGCCGAGTTCCTTCGACGCCCACAACGCTTCCATCACTTGCCACGCGGCAAAACTGCTCGTGCCGATGTAGCGCACCTTGCCCGCCCGAATCAAATCGTCCAATGCCCGCAGCATTTCGTCAACCGGCACGGTGGACTGCGGTCGGTGAATTTGATACAGGTCGATGTAGTCTGTACCGAGCCGTTTGAGCGAGGCTTCGCATTGCTCGATGATGTGACGGCGATTGTTGCCCGCCGCGAGCACATCATCGTCGGCCATGCGCCCGTGAACTTTCGTCGCCAACACGACGCGGTCGCGCCGTCCCTTGAGCGCCTTGCCGGTGACTTCCTCGCTGATGCCGCGTGAATAGACATTGGCCGTATCGAAAAAATTGATACCTTCGTCCAATGCGCGGTGCATGATGTTGATGGACTCGTCTTCGGGGGTCACGCCGCCGAAATTCATACAACCGAGACATAAGGCGCTGACCTGTACGCCGGTGCGTCCTAAACTGCGATATTCCATGAGCTATCTTCCTTTGGTGAAATAAATGGCGGAATAAATCATTTTAAGGCATGACGCTAGCGCGTATGCCCTCTCGTGTCGCCCATCATGCTGCTAACAGTACACATCTTTGCCTTCTTCACCGAAAACCGCAAGCCGCGCCGCATCATCATCCGACAGCATCACACGCGCGGGTTTGTAATGATATTGCACGGCACGCCGTCGTTTTGCAGAGCGACTCGGCGGTGTGCCATGATGGAGCAAACCGTTGAATAACAAACAACTGCCCGGTTGCAACGGCACCGCGACAATATGATTGACCTGCACATCGGTATCACAAATTTGCCAATCGCGCCGTTTGAAATGCACAACCGGCCCGTCGCGATGGGTGCCGGGAATGATGTGCATACAGCCATTTTCGATGAGCGCTTCGTCTAAAGCAATCCACACACCGACCACCGGCGTCTCGACCGGGAGATTGAAGTAGGCGTTGTCTTGATGCCATGGCTTCTCGCGGCCAATCTTCGGCGGTTTGAGCAAAGCCATATCTTGAAACATATCGGGTTCGTCGCCGATGATGCGTCGTAACACAGATAGCATCGGGGGATACGTCGCAAGCGCGTGCAATCGCGCCTCGTAGTCCACGAAGTAAGACAATTTGCGCACGGTGTCTTGCCGGTCTTCGGGCGCGAGTGTGTCGCGTAGGTCGCGTGCCGCAGCTTCATAGAGCACGCCGTCGTAGCCCGGATATTTGCCCATGATTAAATCGACAATCCCGGCGAGCGCATCGGCGATTTGCTGCGGGCTAAACGCATCGCGCACGACGAGATAGCCGTATTCGTCGAAGGCTCGCACATCCTCATCGGAGACGTTCTCGAAGCCAACGACCCCGCCGGTTTCTATCGCCGTGTGTCGATACAAGGCCTGCGGCGGCGCGGCCAACGACCGGACTTCAAAGCCATGTTCGTCTGCAAGTGGTGCTGCCATCAGATCGTTTCTCCTATGACGTCAGTTACTCAATCATGCCGAGACCGCGCAAGACATCGCCGACTCGCTGATGCGCGGCGTCATCGAATGGCGTCATCGGCGCGGCTGTCGTCCAATGCTCGATCACGCCCAACCACACCAACGCCGATTTGAATCCGCCGAATGCCGACGCGATACGCGACGCATGGGCCGGGCCTTGCTGCATCACGGCGCCGAGTCGAATCATGCGCTCTTGATGATGCCGCGCCGTGTCGAGGTCGCCTGCACGAACCGCATCAACCGTCTTGCGATATTCCGACGGGGCGATGTTGCCGAGTCCCGGCACGGCGCCGTCGATTCCCATCAGCAAGGCGAGGTCGGTCACCCAATGCAACCCGGTGAAAATGCTGAAACTTTCGACATGACGCAAGGCGAGCGCTTTGGCGCGGGTGTCGGCAACGTCGGGAATCGTATCTTTGAGCGCGATGATTGTGCCCTCTTCGGCTAATGTCACAAGCATGTGCGTATCGAGTGTGGCTTTCACCAATTCCGGCAAATTATAGGCGACAAGCGGCACATTGAGCGCGGCATGAATAGCGCGGAAATGCGCGACGAGTTCCGGCGGATTGTGGACAAAATAATACGGCGCCGTCGCGACCACGCCATCGACACCGGCGTCTTGCGCCTGCTGGCCAAAGGCAATCGCCTGCGCTGTGTTGGCCGCGATGATTCCGCCGAGTACGGGGACACGCCCCGCCGCTTGTTCGACCGTCGTGCGCAAAACGACATCGCGCTGCCCATCGCTGAGTTGCGGCGCTTCGCCACTCGTGCCGAGCGCGAAAATACCGTGTACACCGCCATCAATCAAAAAATCGACCAGACGGCGCAGCGAGGCGACATCGACTGTGCCGTCGGGTTGCAATGGCGTCACCATCGGGGGAATAATGCCGTGCAATTTTGTCTTGTTCATTGGTTGACCGGCTGACCTCCCAATAGGCCACATGCTTTTACGGTTGTTTTGGCAGTGCGTCTTCACGAGACATAACAAATGTGTAGTTTAGCTCTCCGATAATATTTTTTCAATGTTGCCGTCCTCGCATGAGCCGAATCATAAGCACACGCTGTTGCGCGCCCGCGATGACCGCAGGGAACACTTTGCGTCTTGCCGCCTTATCGACCTTGTGCTAGAATGCGCCGCCGGGTGCGCATCACCCAAATATCACACACCGGGACTGAATGTGTGTTGTTCTGCGATACGCAGGATTGCAATTCAGGATGAACGGTGTGATCGCTAAAACACACGATACAGGAGAATACGCTATGCCTTCGTCGATTACTATGAAGGCGCTCCTCGAAACCGGCGTTCATTTCGGCCATCGCACGCCGAAATGGAATCCGAAAATGGAGCCATATATCTTCACGCAGCGCAATGGTATCCACATCATTGACTTGCAACAAACACTCGCCAATCTGAATCAATATCATGATATGATTCGCGATCTCGTCATGGATGGCGGGACGGTGCTGTTCGTCGGCACGAAGCGCCAAGCGCAAGAGAGCATCGCTCGCGAAGCCGAACGCTGTCACATGCCGTATGTCAATTATCGTTGGCTCGGCGGCACGTTGACGAATTGGCGCACCATTCGCGAGCGAATTGATACGCTCAAAAAGCTGGAAAAACGTCGCGAAAAAGGTGAGTTTGAATATCTCACCAAAAAAGAAGCGCTGATGATGGAGCGCAAAATCGAAAAATTACAATTGCGTCTCGGCGGCATCCGCGAGATGACTCGCCTGCCCGATTTGGTCTTCGTCGTGGACACTGAACGCGAGATGACCGCCGTCAAAGAGGCCAACATCCTCGGCATCCCGGTGATGGCGTTGGCCGACACCAATACTGACCCGGACTACATCGACTACATCATCCCCGCCAACGATGATGCTGTCCGCGCGATTAAGTTGATCGTCAGCGCGGTGGCGGACGCCGTGCTTGAAGGACAAGCGATGCGCAAGGTCGATACCCTCGATGACGAGGGGCAAGACTATGAAGACATCTCGGCGTATGACGATTTCGCCGACGATGACGATAACGAAATATTGCTCGGCGCACGCACCCTCGAAAAATTGCGCGATCCGAATCTGTTCGCCGATGACGATGATGATGACAGCGCCGACGACGATGGTGATGACGTTGATGGCGATGAAGATAGCGCCGACGACGATGAAGATAGCGCCGACGACGATGACGAATAACCGATAGACTGAACCGACGTAACGGACGAATTGAGTATCGAATAGGACAGATGAGACAATGCAGATAACCGCACAGATGGTCAAGGAACTGCGCGAAGCCACCGGCGCGGGGCCACTTGATTGCAAAAAAGCACTCGAAAAATATGACGGAGACATGGCAAAAGCGGCGGAATTCTTGAAAGAGAAGGGTCTCGCCCGCGCTGCCAAGAAACTCGGCGCCGGACGAGCGATGAATGAAGGCGTCGTCGCCGCGTACATTCACCACGACAAACGACTCGGTGTCTTGGTCGAAGTCAATTGCGAGACGGACTTCGTCGCCAATACTGAAAATTTCCAGAACTTCGCCTACGATGTCGCGCTGCATATCGCCAATATGTCGCCGGAGTACATCCGCCGCGACGATGTGCCATCGGCGGTCGTCGAAGCCGAACGCGACTTGCAAAAGCGCCGCGCCCTCGAAGAAGGCAAGCCGGAGAATGTCGTCGAGAAAATCGTCGAGGGGCGCATGAACAAATTCTATGAAGACATTGTCTTGATGGAGCAACCCTTCATCAAAGATGACTCGAAGACGATTGAACAATATCTGGCCGAAACGGTCGCCGAAGTCGGCGAGAGTATCGTCATTAGCCGGATGGCACGCTTTGCTGTCGGGGAGAGTGTGGACAGTGGGGACGATGCCTAAGCGGTCGCAACACACCGCACGATCACAATATCGAGATACTTGATATGCGAGGGATTAGCCATTTGCTAATCCCTTTTTTGCGCCCACATTGAATCGTGGCGGCTTGGCAGTTCAATATCGTTCTATTTTCACGGTCTATTTTCAGGGGAAGGAGCAGACTTTGCCAGAACAAAATGACCAGCACCGCAGCGTTTATCAACGCATCATTTTGAAGTTGAGTGGGGAAGCGTTGGCCGGGTCTCAAGGCTTTGGGATCGACCCCGACCGGGCGGAAGAAATCGCGACAAAAGTCAAGGCGATTCATGATCTCGGCGTGCAAATTGCGATTGTCATCGGCGCGGGGAATCTGTGGCGCGGCAGCACCGGCGTCGAACGGGGCATGGAACAAAGTACGGCCGACCACATGGGCATGATTGGCACGGTGATGAACGGTCTCGCATTACAGGATGCGTTTGAACGCCAAGGGGTGACGACGCGCGTACAAACTGCCGTGCAGATGAACTCGGTCGCCGAACCGTATATTCGACTGCGGGCTATTCGCCATCTTGAAAAAGACCGCGTGGTGATTATCGCCGGGGGCACGGGCAATCCATACTTCACGACCGACACAGCAGCCGCGCTGCGCGGTATGGAAATTAACGCCGACATCGTTATCAAAGCGACGAAGGTCAACGGTGTTTATTCAGCAGACCCCAACAAAGACCCGTCGGCAAAACGCTTCGACCACATCACCTATCAAGAAGTGCTCGACCGTAAACTTGAAGTTATGGACGCCACCGCCTTCACCCTCTGCGCAGAGCATAAGCTGCCGATACTCGTCTTGAACTTCTGGGAAGATGATGCGCTGCTACATGCTATCGCCGGGTATCAAGAGGTCGGGACGCTCGTCTCGGAAGGTGGTGGCGCCGGACGCGCTTCGACATAAAGGTGATACGTTATTGTGGCTTCAGGATCGTGCGGCATGACTTCGAGTCGAACCGGACGTGTCTCACCGGCGGCGAGTTGTTCCGCCATTTCAAAGACACGATAACCGACAGACTGCCCGTTCTCATTTTGCAAGGTGGCGACGATACGTATATTATGCGCAGTTTGCTCGCCCTGATTGCGCAACCGAGCGAGGATGATATAGCGGTCATTGGCGAATTCAGTGCTTTGGTCTTCGGCGCTGACGGCGACGAAACGACTGTCAACACTGCGAGCGATGTCGGCACTGCGCAGGAAGGCAGCAGACCCGGCGTAGCCTTCCCATCCTTCGTCGAACAAAACACGATATGGCGCCAAGTCGCCGGGAGGAATAATCGATTGCTCTATCGCTGTGTCCGCTTCAATAAGTACAGCGCCGTCGGCTTGTAAAAGTTGCACGAGAATCGTGACGCGCTCAATGGCTTCGTCGCGTGGATTTTCGACTTGGCCGAGACATGTCAAACTGCCGGAAGGCACCGGATAACAAACCGGCGCTGCCAGCATAAGCGCGAGTGGGGTCGCTGTTGGTAAAATGGGGATGCCGGATTCTGTGTTGCGGGGGTCGGGGATGATGAGTTGCTGGCCGATTTGAAGTGCGCGTGGGTCAAGCCCGCCGTTGGCCGCTTGCAACGCTTGCAAGTCGATACCGAAACGGATGGCGATGCCGAGCAGCGTATCGCCGGATTGAACGATATACGTAATCGGTGTTGGGCTGGCCTCCGATGTGGCGGTTGGTTGTGGAGTGACGGCTTGTGCGACTCGTCTTTCGGCTGTGGCTGTCGGGGGTATGGTTGACCTGACCGTGAGGGTGATGCCGGGTGTTTCCGACGTTGGGTCAGTGTTGCCGGTGTTGGTTGCGCCGTCGGGTGTACAGGCGACAACCCAAACACTGACGACGAATGCAAGAAAGAATGGACGCCATCCCCAGTAGCCCATACTGCCCAGTTATCCCTCATTATCCCAAATTTGACTGCTGTTTATCCCACATCTTCTATCTTACCACTAAACAGGGGGAATTGGTCAAATTTGCGGCTGCTGGTGAGAATAATGATACGCTTTTCGTTGCGACCTTTGCGGTTTAATATCTTTTCACGTCAGTTGCTTCGTTATATATATACAAGCTGAGCAATGGCTTAGGACAGTTTGTGAATCGTCCCGACCGGTGGATAAATTCAGAAAGCGAGCGAATTCCCTATGCAGCGATTTTGTGTTTTTTGTGGATCAAATGACGGCAGCCAACCGATTTACGTTGAAGCAGCGCGGCAGCTCGGCACGGCCCTCGCCGAGCGCGGCGTCGGCCTCGTTTATGGTGGGGGGCAAGTCGGGTTGATGGGCGCGGTCGCGCACGCTGCCTTAGATGCCGGGGGAGAGGTCATCGGCGTGATGACCGAAGACCTGATGCGCAAAGAGATCGGCTTCCGCGAATTGCCGCAATTGCATGTCGTCGAGACGATGCACGAACGCAAAATGAAGATGGCTGAACTCGCCGATGCGTTTATCGTCATGCCGGGCGGTTTCGGCACGATGGAAGAATTCTTCGAGATGGCTGCGCACGGCTTGCTCGGGTATCACGACAAGGCGCTCAGTTTTTTGAACACCGGCGGTTATTACGACACGCTGTTCGCCTTCTTCAAACACATCGCCGACGAGCAATTCATCGCCGCGTCGTTCATCGACCTACTCATCGTGGACGACTCGCCGACGCGCCTCGTCGAGAGGCTCATCAATTATCAACCGCCGCACTTTGATCGGTGGGAAGGGCAATAGATTGATTGCGGTCGAGGCTCAGGTGTTATTCGTCTTGGTTTTTATCTAAAATAGACTTAATCATCGAAATAACTTCATTTAGTTTATCGGTACTAATTTGACCCGCTTGCCGGTCAATAATGTTTGTGTCGGCGGTAAATAAACGATTGGGGCGAATGTAACTATCGACTTGCAGGTG
>RFIA01000408.1 GCA_003695675.1 Chloroflexota bacterium | reverse complement strand
TCATCACGACATCGTACTCGAAGCCGGTGGCACGTGCGTCATGGTCAATATGATTTCGGTCGGGTTGGCCGGTGTCGCCCATTTGCGCAAACACGCGCAATTGCCCATCCACGGGCATCGCAATGGATGGGGCGCATTGAGCCGCGACCCGATGCTCGGCTTCAATTATCGCGCTTTTCAGAAATTCTGGCGACTCGCCGGTGTTGACCATCTGCACGTCAACGGCTTGCGCAATAAATTCTGCGAGAGTGACGAGTCGGTCATCGCCGCCGCCCGTGAATGCCTGACGCCGATGCTCGGCGGTTACACGGTGATGCCGGTTTTTTCGTCCGGGCAGTGGGCGGGGCAAGCGCCGGACACTTATGCCGCGCTCGAAAGCCTCGACCTGATGTATGTCGCGGGGGGTGGAATCATGGCGCATCCCGACGGCCCGGCTGCCGGTGTGCAAAGTCTACGCGAAGCGTGGCAAGCAGCGGTCGAGGGTATGCCGTTGGAAGCATACGCTCGGTCGCATCCGGCACTTGAGCGTGCCCTGATGAGGTATGGGGCGCTGTCGTAATGATAAAACTTCGTAGGGGCGAGGCATGCCTCGCCCCTACGATCAAACTATCTTTGAAAATATTTTGAGGAACAAGTCGTATGACGGACATCAAATTATGCTTATTTGCATCGACGCCGGACATGGACGATCTCGGCTTTATCGTCAAAGTGCTGACGGGCACGTTCGATGAACTCGCCGAGCGTTGTGTCGATTGGGGCTACACCGGCATCGAATTCATGCCCGACCCGGAACATGTCGCCGACCCGGTAGCGGTCGAGACGGCGCTCAACAAAACCGGCGCGATCTTGCCGGTAGTCAATACCGGGCGCATGGCGCCGCAAGGACTCGCATTGATTCACGCGGATGAGGCGGTGCGGCGGCGGTCGATTCAGGCCTTCAAGAATATGTGCGACTTCGCCGGGCATTTCGGGGCGCGTATCGGACTCGGTATCGCACGCGGCACAGGCATCCCCGGCGCGACCGTCGAAGAGATGGACGCGATAGCTGCTGATGTGTTCAACGAATTGGCGGAGCACGCGGCCAATGTCGGTTGCATCATCATGCTTGAAGCCGCAGACCCCGGCGTGACGAGTTACATCAACACGATGGAACAGGCGATGGCGTGGGTAGACCGCATCGACAATCCGGCATTTAGCGTCATGCTCGACACCTATCAACTCGTCGATTCCGAGCCATCGATAGAACACGGTATTCGTGCGGTGCGCGGCGAGGCGAAACACATCCACCTTTACGATCCGAGTCGTTGGCCGCCGGGCGTGCTGGCCGAAGGCGAACGACTCGATTGGGCGCATATCGCCGATGTGCTGCGCAGCGAGAACTTTTCGGGGACGGGGTCGGTTGTCCTCGCGCCCGAAGGCGATCCGGAACCGGCGGCTCGCAAAGCTGCGGCCTATCTGACGCAATTGTTTGCGTAGGAATGAAAATATGATAAACCGCCAAGATATTCTTTCATGAAAACTTTGTGGTCTTTGTCACTTTGAGCCGTTGCGTTGAAATTTTTAGAAGTTACGCAGTTGAGGATTCGACTGGCCCATAAGGGTTCATGTAGGGGTGAGGCATGACTCGCCCCTACAATCCATGATGAATCTTTTGTTTTCTTTGCAACCTTTGCGGTTCATTTGTTTTGGTTTTTATGGAGAAGACACCTTATGCGTTTGAAAGATAAAGTCGCGCTTGTGACCGGCGGCGGTTCGGGGATTGGCCGTGCCTGCGCGGAATTATTCGCCGAAGAGGGCGCTCGTGTCGTCGTCGCCGATTACAATGCGCAGACCGGCGAAGCCTGCGCAAAAGCGATCACAGACGCCGGGCGCGACGCCGTCTTCACGTCGGTCGATGTCTCTGATGCGACACAAGTCGGCGCGATGGTTGAAACGGCGCTGTCAACCTACGGACAAATCGATGTGTTGTTCAACGGCGCGGGGATATTGCTGTTCGGCACGGCGCTAGAGACGAGCGAAGCCGATTGGAATCGTGTCATGGCGGTCAACCTGACGGGGACATTTTTGTGCTGCAAAGCGGTGCTGCCCCACATGATTGAGCGCGGCGGCGGCTCTATCGTCAATGTCTCGTCATCGACGGGGGCGCACGATGCAGGGCGTAACACAGTTGCTTATGTCACATCGAAGGGCGGCGTCATGTTGATGACTCGTGCCCTCGCGATTGATTACGCACAGCACAACATCCGCGTCAATGCGCTGTGTCCCGGCCCGACGGATACGCCGATGCTGCATGAATTTTTCTCGCCGGAACAGCTCGAAGCATTCGCCAACACCTTCCCAATGAAGCGGCTCGGCAGGCCAGAAGAATTGGCGTATGCGGCGTTGTTCCTCGCGTCGGACGAAGCGTCATTCGTGACCGGCGCGATGCTCGCCGCCGACGGCGGTCAAACGGCAGAGGTGTGAGATCAGTACGCTGATGGTGTGGGGACACAACGTGCTATGCCCTTACAACCTCACCCCCGGCCCCCTCTCCGCGCGTGCGGAGAGGGGGAGAAAAAGGCGAAACGGTCGTCCCTTTCGTAGGGCAGTGTCGGGTCGTTAGCCGTACACGGGGAGGGGATGAACCGCTTTTCTTTGTGCTCTTGGCGTCTTGGTGGTTGACTATCGCTTATTTTCACAGGAGGACAGCCTATGTTATTTGCAAGTGATTTGAGCGTACCGGAGGGGCCGGTTGCGTTAGAAGATGGAACGTGGCTTGTCGTCGAAATGGGGCCTGATCGCGGTTGCGTCACCCATATCACTGCCGACGGTCAAGGCAAGCGCATCGTCGCGAAAACCGGACGACCAAATGGACTCGCAATCGATAAGAACGGCGACATCTGGGTTGCGGAATCAAAATATCCGTCGCTGATGAAAGTTTCATTGCATGGCAACGCCGAAGTCATCATGACAGCGTGCAATGGCGAACCGTTCTTGTTCCCGAATGATTTGTGCTTCGGGCCGGACGGCGCGTTGTATCTGACGGATTCAGGTATCCTGTTCGAGGATTTCGCGCCGGGTGGCAAAGTGCGCCCCGATTATATGGATGCTGAAATCGACGGGCGTGTTTATCGCATCGACCTAACGACGATGACGATTGAGAAAATTGATAGCGGCATCCGCTTCACCAATGGCATCGCTTTCGGCCCGGACGACAATCTGTACGTCAACGAGACGCTGACCGGCATGATTTATCGCTACGAATGGCGCGACGGCAAGATCGTCGGCGGTCGCGAGGATTACGGCAATGTCATCGACCCGGACAACACCGACGAGGGCATCAAAGGGCCGGACGGCATGGCCTTCAGCAAAGATGGCCGCTTGTATTGCACGGTCTTCGGGCAGGGCGATGTGACTGTCTTGGGGACAGATGGCCGTGTGGTCGAACGGATTAAGACCGCGGGGAAGCTGCCGACGAATGTCGCTTTTGGCTTGGGCGAACGAAAAATTTACGTCACCGAAGACGAACATGGCACGCTTGAAGTCTTCGAGGTCGATGCCGAAGGTTTGCCGTTGTATACGGATTAAGCGTAGCGATCCGCGAAATGTAGGTGGGCGGAGCCTGCCTCACCCTTACAGACTTTCATGATTTGCAACTCAGAAAGGAGGTGGTGATAACACTCATGGGCAAAATCATTGTGTAAGGGCGACCCGCCGGGTCGCCCTTACGAAAGTGAACGATCTACTTCCATGAGGTATGCACAAACTGGCACAATATCTTCAAAACTCAGCTGAAAATAACATAGATAAATAGAGGAGCTTATTATGAGTCGCAAAAAAGAACCGTATATTCCAGACCCGCTACGCGAGGCATCGCGCAAATATATTTCGGGCGGGATGAGCCGTCGTGATTTCTTGAAATTTACTGGCGCGTTGGGCATTGGCCTATCGCAGTTACCCGGCATTCTGAATACCGTCAAAGCACAAGAGGGTGTCATGTCGTCGGCAGACCGCGCTGTTGAGGCGGCACAGGCCTTCGCAGGCGAGACGATCAACATGACTCGCGAGTCCGGTTTGCAGGCACAAGACCCGTTATTCTTCAGCGGCCCCTTGTGGCAAGAACTCACCGGCGTCAGCGTCAACGTCATTGAATTGGATGCTGGCCCCCCGCAATATTCAGCAGCGTTACAGGAACATATTGCAGGCAGTGGCGCATTCGATGTGATTGATACCGCCCCATTGTGGATGCCCGATTATGTGCGGGCCGGTGCTTTGGAGCCGCTTGACGATTTCATCGCTGAATATATGAACCCGGCAGACCTCGATGACTTCCCTCCGGTCTATAAAGATATGGGGCGCTTCGAAGGTTTGAATTTCGGCATCTTTGATGATGGCGACACGCTGCTGTTGTATTATCGCAAAGACTTGTTTGAAGAACATGCTGATGAATTTGCCGATGAACTCGGTTATCCACTCGCGCCGCCGACGAATTGGCGCCAATTCGACGAAATTGCGAAGTTCTTCACCGAGCGTTTTGCACCCGACTTGTTTGGTTCCGCTTTTGGTCGTGCGCCGGGTGCATTTTGGAATGTCGAAGTCTTCCTGCCGCACTTCAAGGCCAATGGCGGGATAATTTTCGATCCCGATTCGATGGACTCGCTCGTCAACAGCCCTGAAGGGGTTCGCACGGTTTCGGAAATGGCGCATTCCAATCAATGGATGCCACCGGGAATCACCGAGCTAACTGTCGTTGATTTGATGCCTGAGTGGTTGGCGGGCAATTTTGCCATGATGTATTGGTGGCCTCCTGTGGGGCGTTGGTCGGCAGGTTTTGGCCAGCAAACGGAGGAGTTGGCCTTCCTGCCTGAATCGCAGGTGGCTGGAAAGACTGGCTATGCGCTTCTGCCCGGTGACATCACCCAGATGGCAATCGGTTTTAACCTAACGGTTTCTTCCGACAGCCGGAATAAAGAATTGGCCTATCTCTTCATCCAATGGTTGACAAGTCCTGAGATTAGTTTGCAACGGGTGACGCTGCCGTTTGCATTGCGCGACCCGTATCGCATCAGCCATTTCAATTCTGAACTGTATCGTGGATTGTGGGACGATGCGAGCGATTATCTCGATACGTTGCTGGAAGCGGGCGAGAAAGCCTCGATGGACATTTTGCTTCCCGGCGGGCAGATTTATCATGACGCAATTGATCGTGCCTGTACTGCGGTGTACGCCGGAGCCGATCCGCAAAGTGCGATGGATCAAGCAGCAGCAGAAATGGATGCGCTTACCGACCGCCTCGGTCGTGAGGGGCAACGCTCGGCCAATGCGAGCTATCTCACATTGGCGGGTGCTTATCCGTCAACTAATCTGGTCGATGCGCCATCGAATCTCGACATGTAATATGAAATAGAGGAATCGGGGAGGCCCGCAATTGGCTTCCCGATTCCTGAGTCATCGTTGGAAATCCCTTGAGAGGGAGTAATGCTAAAAGGATGCAGAGTTGGAACTAAAACACGATATCGATGTCGAAAATGCCCGACAACGACAACTCGGTTATATGATGAGTGCCGCCGGGTTATTGTTATTCATCGTGGGAGCGTTACTCCTTTCACGAGTCAGTAACTCACGAGCGCCCAATGCTGCCCTCAAGAACATCAGCCCACTCATACCCTTCGCTGGAATCGTTTTGTTTGGGCAGGGGCTGCTTGTTATTCGGCTCAAGGGGCGTCACTTGACCGCGTGGTTTTTGGCGTTGCCGACTTTTACCTTCATACTCGTTGTCGTCATTGTGCCCACCCTTTATACGCTGGGCATCAGCTTCATTCAATGGGATGCGCTGGTGCCGACACGCCCGTTCATCTTTCTCGACAATTATGTCACACTGATTGAGGAAGCGCGTGTCCGAAACGCATTGGCGAATACGGGGCTGATTGCTGTTTCGGCAGTAGCGATTGAACTCGTACTAGGTGTCGGGCTTGCGCAATTGTTTGCGGAGCGTTTTTGGGGGCGTTCATTTTTACTCTCGATCTTCATCATTCCCATGATGATGGCTCCAATCGTCGTTGGCCAAACCTTTCGTATGTTGTGGAATACACGCTTCGGGGCTATCAATCATATCTTGAGTCTGATCACAGGCCATCCGGTGGAGTTATCATGGTTTGGCGACAAAAAACTCGCCTTGATCGCTATTACCATCACCGACGTGTGGCAATGGACTCCATTTATTTTTCTGATTACATTGGCCGGGTTATTGGCAATCAATACCGAATTGTTTGAGGCGGCAGCAATTGATGGCGCGTCGGCATGGCAGACTTTTTGGCGGGTCACGCTGCCGGTTTTGCGCCCGGTGTTGCTCGTGGCGTTTCTCTTTCGTTTGATCGAAGCCTTCAAAATTTTTGATATTATCTTCATCACAACCAATGGTGGGCCGGGCACAAGCACTGAAAATTATACATTGTACTTGTACCAACAAGGTTTTCAGTTTGCCCGCTTTGGCTTTTCGGCGGCGGGGGCCATCATTTTCTTGATCGCCATCGTCCTCATCTCAACTTTACTTATTCGCATCATTGGCGAAACATAAGGAGTTGGTAAGTATGATACATACTGTCACACCACATCACCGATGGCAAATCATCAAATCTGGGTTTCGCTACGCGATTCTATTGATTGCGTTCGCCTTTTTCGCGTTTCCCATCTTTTGGATTGCGACCACTTCGCTCAAGCTGCCGGAAGAATATACCACGAGTCCCCCAATCTATATTCCGCAAGCGCCGCATTTGAATCATTACACACGCGGGCTTGGTTCGCAGGAGGGGTTACGTGCATTGCGCGACAGCGTCATCGTCAGCGTCGGGACGACTGCATTGACCTTATCGCTAGGGGCTTCGGCAGCCTATAGCATGGCACGCTTTCGCACAGGGGGGCATCACTTCTCGTTTTGGGTATTGTCACAACGGATGATGCCACCGATTGCCATCGTTCTGCCTGTGTTTTTGCTTTACCGTCAGGTGCAATTGATTGACACCTACGTCGGGCTAATCTTGCTTTATACTGTGTTCAATTTGCCGTTAGGGATTTGGATGCTGCGCAGTTACATCATCGAAGTGCCGGTCGAAGTCGAAGAAAGCGCCCTCGTCGACGGGGCCACTCGATTTCAAGTCTTGCGGCACATCACGGTGCCATTAGCTGCTGCCGGTCTGAGCGCGACGATGGTGTTCATCTTCATCTTTTCGTGGACTGAGTTTCTGTTCGCTCTAATTTTGACTCGGACGGGTGTGCTCACCCTCCCTGTGCTAATCTCGCGCTTCTTTGGAACACAGTCGTTCGAGTGGGGCGTTGCGGCAGCGCTTTCGGTCGTCGCAACCGTTCCGGTCGTCATACTCGGCTTGCTCATTCGACGGCATTTTGTGCGCGGCCTGACGATGGGCGCAGTCAAGCAATAGAGAAAGGTGATCGTTATGAAAGCAGCAGTTTGGCATGGGCAGCGCGATGTGCGCGTCGAAGAGGTGCCCGAACCGCCGTCACCGCCGCCGGGGCAGGTCAAGGTCGAAGTCGCGTGGTGCGGCATTTGCGGCACGGATTTGCACGAATATCTCGGCGGGCCGTTGTATATCCCGGCAGATACACCACATCCACTGACGGGCGCTCAAGCCCCCGTCACGCTTGGCCACGAGATTGCCGGGCGCGTCGTCGAAGTCGGCGCGGATGTGACTCGCGTCAAAGTCGGTGACCGTGTCGCGTTGTGCCCGATTATCGGTTGTCTCGAATGCGAATGGTGCCAAGCAGGTCTGATGGGTTTGTGCCCACAAGTCGCTTTTCTCGGTATTAGCTGGCAAAGTGGCGCATTCTCGCAGTACATCAATGTGTATGATTACATGTGCTATCACTTACCCGACGAAGTGCCGGATGAAGTCGGCGCGATGGTTGAACCGTTCGCCGCGACTGTTCGCGCTGTGAAACAGGCGGATGTGCAACCGGGCGACAATGTGGCGATTATCGGCGCGGGGCCGATTGGTTTGATGGCGTTGCAAGCGGCGCGAATCGCGGGGGCGGAGCAAGTCATCGCCTTTGAACCGGCAGAGCGACGGCAGCGTGTCGCCCGTGAATGTGGCGCGACCGTCATCATCGACCCGACACAGCAAGACCCGGTCGCGGCGATTCAAGATGTCACCGATGGCGCGGGCGCCGATGTCGTCATCGAATGCGCCGGTGTCGAAGCGACCGGTGTATTAGCGGGGCGTGTCGCCCGGCGCAAAGGGCGCGTCGTCGTGATGGGCGTCTTCGAGCAACCCGCGCCGTTCGATTTCACCGATCTCGTCTTCAGCGAAAAAACGGTGCTCGGCAGCATGGGTGGATACGGAGTCTTCGACGAATCGATTCAGATGATGGCCGATGGCCGCTTCAACGCCGACCCGCTCATCACCGGCAAAATCGATCTCGATGCAATTGTCAGCGACGGCTTCACAGCGCTGATTGAGCGCAAAGACGAGAATATCAAGATATTGGTCTCGCCGACGTAATAAATCACGATCAACGATGTCGAGATGATCCGCCGGGTTGCCCCTGCAATCTGCGTTGGATCGTTACGTTTTTCTTGGCGTCTTCTGCGCCTTTGCAGTTGAATATTGTTTTATTTTCATGAGGAGACTGAAATGAAAATTTACACTGACCAAGACGCGACGCTTGAGCCGCTCAACGGCAAGACCGTCGCTATTCTGGGATACGGCAATCAAGGGCGGGCGCAGGGTTTGAATCTGCGCGACAGTGGTGTCCACGTCATCGTCGGCAATCGTGATGATGATTATCTCGCGCAGGCCAAAGCCGATGGCATGGAGACGTTTACGATTCGCGAAGCTGCCGAACGCGGCGATTTCCTGTTCATCTTGACGACGGATGAATCACAACCCTATATTTGGGATGAGCACATCGCGCCGGGCATCAAAGCGGGCGATACACTCGTGTGGGCGAGTGGCTACAACGTCGGCTACGAACTCATCACGCCGCCGGATGATGTCGATGTCGTCATGGTCGCGCCGCGCATGACCGGCAACATGGTGCGCGAACTGTTTGAGCGCGGCAAAGGCGCGATGGCGCAGGTCGCCGTCCATCAAGATGCGTCCGGCGAGGCGTGGCAACGCATGATGGCGATTGCGAAGGGTATCGGCGCGACTCGGGGCGGCGTGTTTGAGTCGTCATTGCGCGAAGAAGCGGAACTCGACTTGTTCGCCGAGCAAATCGTGTGGGCGGGATTGGTGGCGTGGTTTCAAGAATGTTTTAAGCTCGGTGTTGAGCACGGCTTTTCGCCTGAACTGATGGTGCTCGAATTGTACGTGTCCGGCGAAGCGTCGGAAATTCTCGGCTTGATGGCGCGCAACGGTTTCTATAAACAGATGGCGCATCACTCGACGACGAGTCAATACGGCACGCTGACGCGCTCACAAGATTTGCTCGACGACACGATTCGCGAGAAGATGCGCAACATTCTGCTCAACGACATCAAAGGCGGCGCGTTTGTCAAAGAATGGTCGGATGAACAAGCGACGGGTTCGCAGACGTTGGCGAAGATGAAAGCCGAAGCGATGCAAAATGCCATGAGCAAAGCCGAAGATGTCGTCATCCCCATTGTGCAACGGGCGCACCATATCGAGAACGATTAAGAGAGGCACGCCATCGATGAGTCTCGAAGGCAAGGTCGCATTCATCACCGGCGCAAGTCGTGGTATCGGGCGGGGAATCGCTCGGCTATTGGCCGAACAGGGTATGAAAGTCGCGGTCAACGGGCGTTCGGATGGCGCACAGCGAGTCGCGAATGAACTCACTGCGACAGGTCATACCGCGCGTGCATTCATCGGCGACATCAGCGATAAAGCGCAGGTCGAGGCGATGATTCAACAAGCCGAAGACGAACTCGGCCCGTTATGGTTGCTCGTCAACAATGCCGGTGTCATCAATTTCGCACCGACGGTCGATATGCCCGAAGCCGATTGGGATAAAACATTCGACGTTAATATCAAGGGCGTCTTCTTGTGTTCACAAGCTGCCCTACGTTACATGCAACCGCGCAAAGCCGGGCGCATCGTCAATATCTCGTCAATTGCTAGCGAGATTGTACGGACAGAACGCATCGCTTACTGCGCATCAAAAGCGGCCGTCAATCACTTCACACGCTGTCTCGCGGTCGAAGTCGCGCCGCTTGGCATCACCGTCAATTGCATCTGCCCCGGCATGACGCATACCGACATGCTTGAAGAAGCGATGACTTCCGGTGGGTCAAAACCGGAAAATCTGCTCGCCACGATTCCAATGGGCAAATTCGCCGTGAGTGAAGATCATGCGCATCTCGTCGCCTACTTCGCGTCGGAGGAGGCCGGGCACATCACCGGGCAAGTCATCCGTGTGGATGGCGGGCAGAGTCAATTCATGCCTTATGCCGTCGGCTAGGATGTATCAGCGTGTCAGCTCATCAGGGGCTAAGAAACTGATCTTGGGCGTCAACTTAAGGATGAATGCTTT
>RFIA01000407.1 GCA_003695675.1 Chloroflexota bacterium | reverse complement strand
TGACAAAATGGCTTGCTTTATTTTCCTTTTCTTCTCATTTTATACCATAGACACTTGGAAGGAAAATAAACAAAGTCATGCAAAGGGGCGAAATACAACTATTTTGCCTGTTGTCTATTCGTTTCATATTTCAACTTAAAGGAGTTCAACTATGAAAAAATTAATTCTTTTGCTGGTATTACTTGCCATTGGCGTGAGTGTCAGTTTTGCGCAAGGCCCCACCGAGATAACGATCATCACCGTCAACAACCCCGACATGGTTGTGATGCAGAGCTTCACCGATGAATTTGAGGCACTGCATCCCGATATTTCGTTGAATTGGGTCGTCTTGCCGGAAAATGAATTGCGTCAGCGCGTGACGACCGACGTTGCGACTGGCACCGGCACATTTGATGTGGTGACAGTCGGCACATTTGAGGTTCCCATTTGGGCCGAAAATGGTTGGATTTTCTCGATGGACGATCTTTTTGAAGAATTCCCCGATGCCATCCAACCCAATTATAATGTCGATGACCTAATTCCCCCGATTCGTTCTGGTCTGTCATTTGACGGCGAACTTCACGCTGTTCCCTTCTATGGCGAGTCGAGCATGACCTTCTACAACACCCGTTTGTTTGAAGAAGCTGGCCTCGAGATGCCCCTTCAACCGACATGGGAGCAGATTCGCGAATTCGCTTGCCAACTGCATGACCCGGAAAATGGTCAATTCGGCATCGTCCTGCGCGGTCTGCCCGGTTGGGGCGAGGTCTTCGCGCCACTGACAACCGTCATCAACACATTTGGTGGCCGCTGGTTCGACGAAAATTGGGAACCACAATTGACAGCGCCGGAAACCGTCGAAGCCGTCAACTTCTATGTCAATTTGGTCAATGAGTGTGGCGCCCCCGGCGCAACCGGCATCGGCTTCACCGAAGCGCTCACGCTAATGTCGCAGGGTCAGGCTGCGATATGGGTAGACGCAACAGTCGCTGCCGGTTTCCTCACCAATCCAGAGCAATCCGAAGCCTTTGACGAAATCGGTTTTGCACAGGCTCCCGTCGGCCCGGTCGACAAGGGCAATAATTGGCTCTGGGCGTGGTCATTGGCTATTCCTACAACTAGCCCGCACGTCGAAGAAGCGCTGACATTCGTCACATGGGCGACAAGCCAAGACTACATCGAGCTGGTCGGCGAGACCAACGGTTGGGGTTCTGTCCCGCCCGGCACTCGCATCTCGACCTACGAACGACCTGAGTATCAAGAAGCTGCGCCGTTTGCACCGCTCGTTTTAGAAGCGATTGAAGATGCCGACCCGACCGACGCGACCCGCGACCCCGTGCCGTATGTCGGTGTGCAGTTCGTCGGTATCCCCGAATTCCAATCCATCGGCACCGACGTTTCGCAAGTGTTGGCCGAAGCCTTCGTTGGTAACATCACAGTCGAAGAAGCATTGGCAGAAGGCAACGAAATCGCACGTGAGCAAATGGCAGACGCCGGATATTACGACAATTAATTCGCACCTGTTGGGGCAAGGCTCGCTTTGCCCCAACATATATTTTTGTTTTTTAGAGTTCATTATTTGTGTTTGTTTCCCCACATCTATTCAAGACAATTAACGATAGTTGCGATCATCAATTAACGACGGTAAAGTTACTTTTCCCGTTGAAATATAGATGAAATATAGGCGAGGTGTTACATGACTACTGTTCAGGAGTCTGCGGCACTGTCGGCGTCAAGTGCAGAAGCCGCGACAGCTAAACTCAATCCCCGCCGTTTGCTGGTGGGCCCGGCGCTGATTTATTTGATTATATTGACGCAAGTCCCCTTGCTATTCACCATCTATTACAGCACACTGCGGTGGCGTCTCGACCGTCCTAATCTGGGCAGACCGTTTGTCGGTATCGACAACTTCACACGCATCGCCACCGATAGAAACATCCCCGAAATCTTGCTCAATACGGTTGTCTTGACGGTATCGGTCGTCGTCATTTCGTTGATCGTGGGGATGGTGTTGGCGCTACTGCTCAATCGACACTTTGCTGGACGCAATATTGTGCGGACATTGCTCATCACGCCCTTTCTCGTGATGCCCGCCGTCACTGCGGTGATGTGGAAGAACGTCTTCTTCAACGCATCAATCGGTCTGTTTAGCTCGACACTCCACTGGTTGGGTTTGGGAAGGGTGGACTGGCTGGGTCAATTTCCGATGGAGTCGTTGATTGCAATTATTTCTTGGCAATGGACACCGTTCATGATGCTGATTTTGCTGGCCGGTTTACAATCGCTCGGCCATGATTTGATCGAAGCGGCACAAATTGATGGTGCCGGCCCGTTCAAAATTTTTCGTTATATCATCTTGCCACACCTGTATCGTTACATCGAAATTGGCGTGTTGATGGAAACACTCTTCATCCTCAGCGTTTTTGGTGAAATCTTCATCGTCACACTCGGCGGGCCAGGCAATCAAACGACCAATTTATCCTACGCCGTTTTCAAGACCGCTTTTGAAAGTTTTAGAATCGGGCGGGCGAGTGCGCTTGGGTTATTTGCCGTTGTGATCGCCAATATTTTCGTTTTACTCTTTATCCGTGTGTTGCGGCATCAACCACAGGAGGCAACCTAATGTTCGAGCATAAAACCACAGGTCGTCTGCTCACCGTTGCGACTTACATCATCGCGATTATTTTGTTCTTCCCCATTTTTTGGATGGTGCTGACATCTTTCAAAACCGAGGCGATTGCTTTCGCCTTCCCGCCTAAATTAGTCTTCACACCGACATTAGATAATTGGCGTCTCGCTTTGAGTGACCCGTTCTCAAAACACTTGACCAACACAGTCATCATTGTCGGTATTTCAACAATTGCCGCGCTTGTTATCGGCTTACCGGCAGCGTACAGCTTCGCCTTTTACCCGACAAAACGCAGCGACTTCACCTTGATGTGGATGATGTCCACACGGATGTTGCCGCCCGTCGGTGTGATTGTGCCGCTCTTCGTTATCTTCCGCGACCTCAATCTCAATGATAGGCATCTCGGTTTAATTCTATTGTATACAGCGATGAATCTGCCGCTTGTGGTTTGGATGATGCGATCATTTTTGCTCGACATCCCGTATGAGACGCTTGAGGCCGCGCGCATCGACGGCGCAACGTTGCTACAAGAGATGCGCTACATCGTGTTGCCCCTCGTCAGGCCGGGATTGATGGCGACAGCGTTGTTGAGCGTCATTTTCGCATGGAATGAATTTTTCTTCGCCTTCAACCTGACAGCTAGCGACGCCGCGCCCTTGTCTGTATTTCTCTCATCGTTCAAAACATCCGAGGGCTTGTTCTGGGCGAAGATGTCTGCTGCTGGGACAGTCGCCGTTCTGCCGGTTGTGATTGCGGGTTGGGTGGCGCAACGTCAACTCGTCCAAGGTTTGACGATGGGCGCAGTTAAATAATATCTTTAGATTTACGTAGTAGGAGGCACGGCACGCCGCGCCCCTATGAACCAAATTTTTAGGAGTATGACAACATGGGCAATCCATTTGATTTGACAGGACGCAACGCGATTGTGACCGGCGCCGGGCAGGGTATCGGGCGTGTCATCGCCAATACATTGGCCGCGGCCGGCGCGAACATCGCCATCGCCGAACTCAACGCAGAAAATGGGGAAACCGTCGCCGAAGAGATCCGCAGCAAAGGATGCGACGCGATTTCAATCGTGACTGATGTGACGCAATCGTCACAAGTTGACGCGATGACGCAGCAAGCTGCCGAGCACTTCGGGCACATCGACATTCTTGTGAATAACGCCGGGGTCGTTCATCATCAAGCGGCGGAGGATGTCGCCGACGACGATTGGCTGCGTGTCATCAATGTCAATTTGAACGGCGTCTACTGGTGTTGCCGCAGTGTTGGCAAACACATGTTGGAACGCGGCGCGGGGTCGATTGTCAGCATCGCGTCGATGTCCGGCACGATTAGCAATACGCCGCAGCCTCAGGCGAGTTACAATGCGTCAAAAGCGGCGGTCATTCATTTGACAAAATCGTTGGCTGGCGAATGGGCGGAGCGTGGTGTGCGAGTCAATTGTGTGTCGCCGGGTTATATCGGCACGCCGATGGCATTGGATGCGATTAAACGTGTCCCCGAATGGAACGCGACCTGGATGGCGATGACGCCGATGAAACGACTCGGCACGCCGGAGGAAGTCGCCAACGCCGTGTGGTATCTCGCATCGGATGCGTCGAGTTTTTGTACCGGGACAGACCTCATCATGGACGGTGGTTATACGTCGTGGTGATGATGCACATCGATCATAGGCAGAATTAAGATTACACCGCAAAGGCGCAAAGATCGCAAAGGATTCATCCTATTTTCTGGGCGCTCTTGGCGTCTTAGCGGTTCAAAAATTTTGAGATATTTCAAGTTTGTGGCGGTCAAGCTAGATGCACACTTAGGTCAACTGCTGGCTTGCAATCCATGCGTCATAATCTTCTTTGCTGACGAGTTCGACTTTGGTGGTGGCGGCTTCGATAAAATTTTTGCTGCTGTCGAAATACAAATTAATTTCGCCGCCACGATCACAACGCCAATTGGACGGGCTGATGACTTTGCGCACGAAATACGTCCCGTCATCATTTTTGCTGAGGTCGTTGTTCAAGTTGATGCGCAGCCGAATGACATCATCACAACCGCCCGGACGAACATAAAAGAATTGCGCATCTGCGCTTTGCCCACCGCCAAATAATTTCTTGAGAAATCCCATCGCATTTTGCACACCGCAGTGTGTCCTCACTCCTTTCCAAATTGCCGACGTGCCGATTATAGGCAACTTTAGTGTATCGAGCAAACAGACATACACTGCCGCACCATCCACAAAATAGAGTGTCACCTTGTCTGTCGTAGGAGCGCGACATGCCGTGCTCCTATCCCCAAAACTGATGACCCATATCATCTGGGTTGAGCAGGCAAGATGATGCTGAACGTGCTGCCTTGCCCGAGTTCGCTCGTGACGCGAATTTCCCC
>RFIA01000406.1 GCA_003695675.1 Chloroflexota bacterium | reverse complement strand
CCTGCTGGATTTTTGTTTGGTGGTTGGTTACTCTTGTTGATGTTGCGAGGATAATCAGGAGCGGATTGTATTGATTAAGATCGTCACTGTCGAGAAAATGCGGCAAATTGAGGCAGCGGCGGATGCGTCCGGCATTAGCTATGCGACGATGATGGAAAATGCTGGCCGGGCGACCGCTTTACGAGTGCTGGAAATTCTCGCCGAGATTGAAGATCCTTGGGTGACCATTCTTATCGGGCCAGGTAACAATGGGGGAGATGGCCTCGTCGCCGGGCGCATCATCGCACAAGAGAGTGACGCGCATGTCCGTCTCTATATGCTCAAGCATCGCAGCGAATCTGATGATAATTTTGCGGCGGTTCAGCAAGCGGGATTGTTTGTGGCGTATGCTGAAGATGATCGTGATTTTCGTGTTTTGCGCAATCTGGTCGGCAGCGCCCATCTTGTGATTGATGCACTCTTTGGTATTGGTCTGCGTTTGCCTTTGCGTGACAATGTTGTCAAAGTGCTGCGCAATGTACATCAAGCATTGAATGATTCAACACAATTTGAAGCTCCCACCTACATTTTGCCCGCGCGCCCGATGCCCAATCGTCAGCGACGCCGAACATTCGTTATGGCTGTTGATTGCCCAAGCGGTTTGGATTGTGATACAGGCGAGATTGACAGATACACCCTCACCGCGGATGAAACAATCACATTCATTGCCGCGAAACCCGGTCTGCTGACCTTCCCGGGCGCGCGTGCGGTTGGTCAGTTGAGTGTTGCGCAAATTGGCGTGCCCGATAAATTGAAAGAATTGGCTGAAGAGAAATTTGTGCTGGCTGATGCACACTATGTTCGCCGGCGTTTACCCGCACGCACGCTGAATTCCCATAAGGGTACGTATGGCAAAGCATTGATTGTCGCTGGGTCACAAAATTATGTCGGCGCACCTGCGCTGGCGGCTGAGGCGGCTTATCGTGTCGGCGCTGGGTTAGTGACGGTTGCCACATCGCAACCCGTCCTTGCATCCTTGACATCGCGATTGACCGAACCAACGTGGCTGCCGCTGCCCGATGAAGGTGGTATGATCGATGCAACAGCTACAAACATTGTGCGAGACACGTTTGCATCGGTTGATGGTCTGCTGTTGGGGCCGGGACTTGGTCAAGCTGAGGTGACGCAGAAATTTATTGAGCAATTATTGTCGAGTACAAATGTGGATTGGCCGTCGATGGTCATTGATGCTGATGGTCTTAACCTACTCGGCAAAATCGACCGGTGGTGGACGATGCTGCCCGAACATACCATCGTCACGCCGCATCCGGGCGAGATGGCGCGTCTGGCTGCTGTGAGCACATCAGAAGTCCAAACCAATCGTCAAGTGCTTGCGCATGAAAAATCGGCGGAGTGGGGCGTTGTCGTTTTACTCAAAGGCGCACACACTCTCATCGCTGCGCCGGATGGTCGTATTGTGGCCTTGCCGTTTAAGACTGATGCGCTGGCCACGGCGGGCACGGGAGATGTGCTGGCTGGGATCATCGTCGGCTTGTTAGCACAGGGCGTTGAATCTTTTGATGCGGCAGTGGTTGGCGGTTATCTGCATGGCGTTGCGGGGGAATATGCCGCGCGACAGCATGGGAACAGCCGCAGTGTCATTGCCGGGGATGTGCTGCGGGCGCTACCGACAGCTTTAACATTGCTAGAAAACGCTTAATCAAATCGGGCGTTGTTATATTGATTGATTGTTTATCGTGAGTCGCCGCCCTCGTCATTTTTTGTCCGGCGAATGGCTCGTCGAATACCACCGACATCGCGAATGATGACGCGAACACCCGCGAGAAAGCCTGCTGTCTGAATGATGGGTCGGGTCACATTCTCGCCCACAAACTCTGTCGTCCCCTTGGCGTGTTTGACGGCCTCTTGTGTGTTTTTCAGAATAGGTTGCGCTTCATGCTTCATCAACGTGGCTAGGCGAGCAATTTGAATGATGAGAACGCTGAGTTCAACAAGGATGACGATGAAGGTCAGCGTGATGAGGATGATCACGATGTCGCGGAAAAGCTGCATGATGAGAGCCGCCGTTTCGACCCCTTTTGTCAATGCCAAGACAATACCAATGCCGAATATGAGGGTGATGATACCGACAAAAATGCCGGTTGCTAATGTAACGACCCTTCGTACATCCCACGAATCGTTATCGTTATCTTTTGGTTCTGTGACGTTATCTTCGGTTGTTGTAGATTGCTCAGATTCAGGTGCTGTGCTGGACATGGTGATACAATCGTGCCCCTTATCTATGTTTGCGATTCGCGGTTAAAATGTGTGCTGCAAAAAGCGCAATAAAGGCGCCTAATGTGGCAGAAGCTGTCCGAAGTGTGCCAATCGCGAACACATTAATCTCAAAGGCGACACCTAGAATATGCCCCAGACTGAAGCCGACCCATCCAGAAAGCAGAAAAAGGGCGAGTCGGCGCGTGTCACCCCCCATAATAAGATGGAAAAACGCGCCATACAGTGTTGCGAGGATAAAACTCAGAGTTGTTGTCGGTGCTGGCACTGGTGTTTATTCACAATTTTTGAGATGATTATTGACAGGTAGTTTAGCATAAAGAGACAATTTGAACATGCTGACAAAGCGGTTATAATTAACGCTATGCACACAATAGATCAACGAATACTTATTCCGGCTTCACCAGACCAGGTATGGGATTTGGTGAGTGATTTGGCCGAAAATGTTGCTTGGCAAGTAGACTGCGAAAGTATATCTTTTCTCAGTTCGCGCCGCACCGGGCAAGGCGTGCGTTGGCGCTATCGAACCGATGGCGGTCGTGAATACGTCGCCGAGACGACTGCGTGGTATGACCGGCTCGGTTACGAGTATACTTTCATCGACGGAGCGCCTTATCGTGAAAGTAAGGGGCGTCTTCGCTTGCAAGAAATTCCTGAAGGCACAATCGTCCAATGGACATTCACCTATGATGTGGGCGGTCTGTTCGGCAAATTGCGCAATACGTTGACACTCAAGCGCCGTGTCGAGGGCGATATGGCCGAGAGTTTGCGTACATTGTGGCAGCATTTTCGCAATGCAGAATTTGACCCGTCGCAGTATAAGGCCAAGTCTACGATGCGTGATGCGCCTGATGCCGAAGCACGCGCCAATTATCAACCGCGACATCCGTCGGCTTATGCAGAACGACATACACCGCCGCCAATACCTGCCGTCGTGATTGATGAACCGCCGATTGTCGAAGACGATACACGCCCGAACGAACCATTGCCGCCCGAATTGACAACACCGCCGGTTACATACGAACCGCCGCGTTCAGTAACTCCTGAAGTTGCTCCGCCATCGCCGCCGGCAGTGCCAGAAGTGCCACCACCAATCGCGCCTACACCGCCGCCTTCACCGCCCCCTGTAACGCCCGAACCATTGCCGCCGGTCGCTCCGCCGCCACAACCGCCTCTAAGTGATGATGCCGTTGAATTTGCTGAGCCGGATTTCTTGGATCGTTTTGAGCCGACTCCAACAGACCAGCCGGCGGTTGAGTCTTCAACCTCAATTCCTCCAAGTGTACCTACGCCGTTTGAAGAGGTATCACCACCATCTACGCCTTCTGAACCGACTCCGCCGTCTGTTCCACCTGTGACGGTTGAGCCACATACTCAACCACCGTTAACACCTCCACCGTCTTCAGGCGATGTGCTTCCGGCGTCTCCGATTGATACAGGAACGCCAACGCCATCGAAGTATCCAACTGAAGCGGAACAACCTGCGCCATCATCGCCAGTGCCCACACCGCCACAAGTCGAACAGGTTACGCAGCCATTGACCGAGTCGCCTGCACCAACTTCACATTCGGTTGTAGAAGATGCCCAACCGGCTGCTGAATCGCCAACGTCGTCGCCGGATGCCCAACCTGTGCCGGATATGCCAATATCGACACCTGCTGACGTGGCAAAACCGCCTACTATTCATGAGCCACCGTTAAAACCAACGGACACATCCGAAGTGAGTGTCTTTGATGTTTTCGGATTACCGAAACCGAGTGAGACGCAAGAATTGATGCAAGCCGTCATGCAACAGGAAACGACATCTCCTGAAACATCGACAGGCGAACCGCAAATTGTGATTGAAGACTCGCAAGGTGTCGTCATATTCAGTGGGCCAGAGCGTATCGGCTTGCGCGTATTGATGCGGCGTCGGCGTGCGCGTGTGCGTCGCCCGCGATAAAATACGGCTGTTTAATCTTGCGTGGTTTGGACAATGCGGGCGATGATTACTGTGACTTCGCTACGTGGGCATGTCGCATGATGTGGTTGTGCTGTGAAGCCGAATTGTGCCAGATACGCAACGAAGTCAAAGCCACTGTCACCCCGCTGTCCGGTGATACGATACAGCCACTCAAGAAATGTTCCGATGGGGCCACCGCCGGTCAGTTTCGCTGTCGAGACGATGATGAGTTGTCCATGTGGCATGAGGATGCGATATATTTCGCGTAATGTTTCGGGCGCAACGATGAAATTTGTGGGAAAAGTGCTGATGACAGCATCGAATGAATTGTCCGCAAAGGGTAGTTGTTGTGCTAGGCCGCACACGAGATTATTGGGCGCTAAATTGTTTTTGCGGAGTTTTTTCTGTGTGATGCGTCCCATAGCCGGTGAGAGGTCGTACCCGACGACAGCATAGCCGCGTGTGTGCAAGTCAAGCTGAAGTGTCCCCGTGCCGTGTGCCAAATCAAGCACACGAACACTTGATGATGGCGCAGCAAGATGGTCAAGAGCGGCGCGTTGCCAACAGTGCCACGCACCGAGCGAGACGATAGCGCTGACTATGTCATAGGTGAAGGCAAGTTCATTGTAGAGCAGGCGAAAACCAAAGCCAATCAACCGCCACCACAAACGCATTTTATGCGCCGTATTCGCTCAAAGCAGTTTTGATGACATCGGGATAATCAGTCATGACGACATTGACGCCAAGTTCGCGCAATTCAATCGCCCTAGTGGTGTCGTTGACCGTCCAAGTGTTGACGGCTTGATGTCTTTGCCGCGCTTTGTTCATGTATGCTTCGTCAATGACTTCATGAAACGGATGGTCGGCCTGTGGTTTGAGGCCGATGAGCGCATAGCGCAAACGCGGGTAATAATTGGGATGATGCAGGAAGCCTATCGGAATTTCCGGCGCAGCTTTGCGAAATCGTCGCAGAGCGAACGGATTGAATGATGAAATGAGGACGCGCTCTTGCATGTCGAATTGTGCAACTTTTTGTGCCACGGCTTGTTCAACTCCATTGCTGCGCAACGAGGCTGATTTAATCTCAATATTGATGTAGAGCTTTTCGCCCACTGCCGCAAAAACGTCGTCAAGTGTTGGGATGCGCGTACCGGTGAATCTGTCGTCGAACCATGAACCGGCGTCTAATGCTTTGAGTTGTGCCAACGACATCTCTGCGACACATCCCTCGCCATCTGTAGACGCATCAACAGTGAAGTCATGTACGATCACAATTTCGCCATCGGTGGTCAGATGAACATCAAGCTCGATACCGTCCGCACCTTGCTCAGCCGCGAGTTCAAAGGCGGGGATGGTGTTCATCGGTGCATAAGCGCTTGCACCACGATGACCGAAAATCAGTGTTCGGTCTTGCTTTAAGGCTTCGAGCAAAGTTGTCATCTGCGCTTCTCAACAAATAAATTGCCCATCACTAGTCATTGATAGACAAGCAATAATCACACTTCAATCTGAATGTCTTCGCCCTCAACACGTACCGGATATGTCGGCACATCGACCATTGCGGGGGCTTTGAGCACCTTTCCGGTTTTGATGTCGAACTCCGCACCATGTCGCGGGCAGGTGATGACACAATCGTGCAATTCACCTTCGGCAAGCGGGCCATCATCATGCGTGCATACATCGGCAATGGCATAATAGGTGCCGTCAACATTGAATATCGCTATCCACTTGCGCCCCACACCAACAACGAGGCGTTCTCCCGGTGGAATTTCATCGGTCGTCGCAACTGTAACGAATTCGGCCATGTTACGCCTCTTCCTCATCCTGCATTTTTTGCCAATCCGCAAGACCATACGCACCAACTTTGAGCACCTTGAGCGACAGCAATGCACATTTGACTCGATTCATCGATAGGGGGATGCCGAGCATGTCAAAGATGTGTTGCTTATCGATTGCCCGCACTTCTTCGAGTGTTTTGCCCACAATTTCTTCCGTCAACATAGAGGCCGATGCCTGACTGATGGCGCAGCCATCGCCTTCCCATCCGGCTTCGAGAATTGTTCCGTCCTCGCTCACTCTAAGTGTTAAATGGATGTGGTCGCCACACAAAGGATTATCTTCTTCATGATCGATGGTTGCATTTTCAAGCAGGCCATGATGACGTGGGTTTTGCGCATGGTCAAGAATGTTTTCGCGATACATATCATACATGGATGAATATCCTCCTGCCTAAATCTTAAAAGCCTTTTGCGCCTTATACAATCCTTCAATTAGCGCATCGACTTCGGCAGGTGTATTGTAGAGATAAAAACTTGCGCGGGCAGTTGCATTGACATGCAGCTCGTTGTGTAATGGCATCGCACAATGATGCCCGGCGCGAACGGCAATCCCTTCCATGTCGAGTATTTGTGCGACATCATGGGCGTGAATGCCCGCAACAGTGAAGGCCGCCACTGCACCTTTATGCACACCTTCAGGGCCATAGACTGTGACGCCCGGCACTTCGGATAGTCGTTCGAGCGCATATTCGATCATGATTTTTTCGTGTTCGTGGATTTTATCCATGCCGAGTTCGGTCAGATAATCTACAGCATAACCGAGACCAATCGCTTGTGCGATGTTCGGTGTCCCCGCTTCAAATTTGTGCGGCAGTTCTGCCCATGTACTACCCTCAAGTGTGACGCGCGAAATCATATCGCCACCGCCCATCCATGGCGGCATTTCTTCCAGTAAATCACGTCTACCATATAAGATGCCGATACCCGTCGGGCCGAGCATTTTATGGCCGCTAAATGTGAAGAAATCAACATCGAGCGCTTGCACATCGACCGGCATGTGCGGCACAGATTGAGCACCATCGACAAGAATCAACGCGCCGTGTTCGTGTGCCAAACGCGCCATTTCTGCAATCGGGTGGATGGTGCCGAGCACATTAGACATGTGAGCGACGGCGACGAGTTTGACATGCTCTTCACTCAGAAGTTTGCGATAGGCTTCCATATCGAGCGTGCCGTCGTCAAGCAGGGGGACGTAACGCACAGTGACACCCTTTTCCATCGCAAGCATTTGCCAAGGGACAATATTCGAATGATGTTCCATCACCGTTGAGACAATGACATCACCATTCTGTAAATTCGCCCGCGCCCATGTTTGCGCGACGAGATTGATGCCTTCAGTTGTGCCTTTTGTGTAGATAATCTCGCGCTTGCTGCCCGCATTGATGAATTTGCGAATTTTAATACGGGCGCTTTCGTATGCTTCGGTCGCTTCTTCGCTCAGTTTGTGAATGCCGCGATGCACATTGGCGTTGTATCGTCGATAGTAATTGTCCAATGCTTCGATAACTTTGAGTGGTTTTTGGCTCGACGCGGCATTATCGAGATAAATGAGCGGCACATTGTCGTGATGCGGTTCGTGCAAGATGGGGAAGTCCGCCCGGACTGTTTCGACATCGTAAGGCAGAATCAATTCAGTCATGTTTGACATATCGATTATCCTGTCAATAAAAAGGCGTGCCAATGATGACACGCCCTAGAATACCATGCTTGCGTGTCGTTGATTAGCCGATGATTTTGCGAGCGAGTGATGCCTGCAGGCGCTCACGCACACGCTCAAATGGCACGCGATTGAGTAATTCATCAAAGAAGCCTTCAATCACCATGAATTCGGCTTCAGCGCGTGGAATACCTCGACTCATCAAATAAAAGATGGGTTCTTCTTCAAGCGTGCCAAATGTCGCGGCATGAGAACAAGCCACATCGTCGGCCTCAATTTCAAGACCGGGAATGCCGTCCATTCGTGCATCATCACTCAAGACAAGATTGCGACTCGCTTGGAAGCCATCAATCTTCTGCATTTTCGGCAGCGATTTAATCATCCCTTGCCACACACTACGCGCGGAATCTTTGGCCGCGCCTTTGAACAGCAAGTCAGAATTTGTGAGCGGCGCATTATGATTTTGCTGTGTGTCATGATCGAAGAATTGTTCGCCGTCCGCGAAGAAAATGCCGGACACACGACCATTCGCACCTTGTCCGTCGAGTTCCATTTCGATAAAGGCTTTGAGGAGCTGCCCACCCATCGTGCTGATGATCCAGTCGAGATTCGAGTCTCGTCCGACACGCGCACGCTGATGACTAAACTCGAATGTTTCCCGATTCCAATCTTGTAAAGCAACATAACGCAAATTGGCTGCATCGCCGACGAGTAATTCTGTCGCGCCGATATAGGCCGCGTGTTGCTCGCTTTCTGCCGAAGCATAATCGATGAGGACAGTGGCTTGTGCATTGTCTTCGACGACTACAAGTACATGACCAAGACTCGCGCCAGCGTGTGTATTGTAATTGACGATATGCAACGGTAACTCGGCGACTTTGTTGCGCGGGACGTAGACGAATACGCCATGTGTCCACAGTGCCGCATGTAGGGCCGCGAATTTGCCTTCAGATGGCGATACAGCCTTCGTCATCAGATTAGGGCGGACAAGGTCTTCATGTTCGCGTGCTGCGGTCAACAAATCGGTGAAGATGATGCCCTCACCGGCGAGTTTGTGCGACAATTCATGATGCACAAGCTTGCCATTGACGAAAACCATCAAACCGCCTTGTTCATCGCCGATGAGCGGTTCGAGATTATTTTGCGGCACCATGTCGATTGATGCGCCATTGGATGCCACAATAGGGGAGGCCTGCTCCCAATTGATATGCCGATAATCGGTGCGTCGCCACGCCTCGTCATTGAGCGTTGGCATCGGCATGTCTTGGTATAATTCCCACGCGGCGAGACGACTCTCGCGCAACCATTGCGGTTCGTTATTTCTGTCACTCAAATTGGTGACATCTTGTTCGGTATATAGCGGGGCGACGGGCGTACTTGAACGCCGCCTGCGGATGACTGCGACTGCCACAATACATTTCTCCTCGAATGTGGTTTCATGACGGACGCGCCCGGTTTTTGAGCGCGCCACGTTGATTGTTGGATGAATAACGATGCTGCTTAACCGATAGAACCCTCAAGTTGGATTTGAATCAGGCGATTCAATTCAAGCGCGTATTCCATCGGCAGTTCTTTGACAAGCGGTTCGATGAAGCCGTTGACGACCATTGCGTTCGCCTCGTCTTCGCTCAAGCCACGACTCATCAAGTAGAAAAGTTGGTCTTCACCGACTTTACTGACAGACGCTTCATGACCCATAGTGACGTTTTTCGCATCGGTTTCGATATATGGGTAGGTGTCCGACCGGCTTTTATCATCAAGCAAGAGCGCGTCACAGACGACATTGCTCTTCACATTGTCCGCACCTTCGACAATCTTCAGCAAACCCCGATAGCTTGAGCGACCGCCATCTTTGCTGATGGACTTGCTGATGATTTGACTCGATGTATTCGGCGCGAGATGCGTGATCTTACCGCCCGCATCTTGGTGTTGCCCCTTGCCCGCGAAAGCAATCGAGAGCACCTCACCATGCGCACCCTCACCGGCGAGTATTACTGCCGGATACTTCATGGTAATACGACTGCCTAGGTTGCCGTCCACCCATTCCATCGTTGCATTCTCGTATGCAATAGCGCGTTTCGTCACGAGATTGTAGACATTGTTCGACCAATTTTGAATCGTGGTATACCGGCAGCGACCGCCGCGTTTAACGATGATTTCGACAACCGCGCTATGCAAGCTGTCGGTCGTATATGTCGGGGCGGTACATCCTTCGACATAATGCACATAAGCCCCTTCATCGACGATAATCAATGTGCGTTCAAATTGCCCCATATTTTGTGTGTTGATGCGGAAGTATGCTTGAAGCGGCATCTCGACATG
>RFIA01000405.1 GCA_003695675.1 Chloroflexota bacterium | reverse complement strand
CGTTGGAGATGTTAAGCTGATTATCAAGGTTTCGCCTGTACCCTTGGAATCTGAAAATAACGGAGTAGATATTCTTTCACATGGCATTTGGCATGAGACAACATTGGCAGGTCTTGAGAAATGTGATCGATCAGAGTATTTGTTCGGCGAGGTTGATATTCCCATTCTGGAGGAAGGTGAGTGGCCAATCCCTCCATTTGATAATACTAGAAATAATACTCTCAATCGACAAAATCCCGACGTAGTCGTTCTCCTAGGTTGGATTGCCGAAGAACTTGAGGCTGTAAGACAGATATTAGTTGAAAGAGAGCAGGAACGTCGTAAGTCACAACAAGCCAAGGAATTGGCGGAAGAAGCAAAGAAATTAGCAGAAATTATTAATAATGACTTTGTTCAGTTGGAATTGGAACTTGAACTTGCTCGTCGTGTTTCGCGACGTGCCGGTAAGCAACTCACAGAAGACATCCTTGATGTGAGTGGTGAGCTATGGCCGGGTGATGGAGATGTAACAACACAATGGCAAGAAACGGGTCAACCTCATGGAAGTGGCAAGCGAGGCCAAAATCCAGCTGGCCCTGGAGATATACCTAGACCGGGACCAAGTGTCAGTCCGGGTGATCAACTTGGAGGCCCAAAGGATGTAAAGACCGGCTCACGAAAAAGAAGGCGAGCGGTTTTCTCAATTGATTATGTGAATGAAACGGCTCAAAAAAATAGATCGCGATATGATCCAAATACCAAAACCATATATATAAACTTAGATCATCCTCAAATCGCGAGTGCGTTCAAAGCTGGCGGAAATCGTACAGATTCTAGACAATTTCGCGATATATGTTACGAAGTAGCAGCAGTAGAGTATGCATTAGCGGTTCTTTCTGAAAAGAACGAAAGAGATGAATGGTATAATGCTGATGATGCTCTGTATGACGTCCGAAGTATTATTAATCGCATAACACGCCGTTTTGCCGAAATATTGTAGCTTTGCTTCTTTGTTTCAAATGCCCTCTAAACGAAGCTCACATTAACTAATATTCAGTTCATTTTATGGATTATTTACCCTTGAATGCCAGCGAGGCGCGTCATGACGCTGCGATACAGGATGCGGATCAACAACTCGCGCAGCAGCGACACAATCGCCGTCGTCGCCATCGGCAGTGTCAGCGCGATGAATGTGTCCGAAACTTTGACGGTGGTGTAAATTTGCAGCAGGGCGATCACAACAATTGCGATGAGTGTGTAGAGCAACACTTGCAATGTCATCACCAGCGCAACCGCCCACACCCGCGCGTCATTCCGGTTGCCGACACACCCAGCAACCAACATCCCAACCAAACAAGCGGCGATCATCCCCTGCACATTGTCGAGATAAACAAAGGTCGCAATCGACCAACTGATGACGATGATGATGTACAATATCATCCAACCGGCTTCGGACGATAATCCAATCAGCCACATCACGACCCCGCCGCCGCCGATGATCGCCCACCGCCGCGCCCAACCGTGCCGCGATAAATGATACAAGCGATTGTAACCCAACGCACGATACAGGCATCCTGTCGCGACCAACCAATTCGCCTCGTATTCGCCGCCCGGCAGCAAACACAGCAAATCGTAACGCCGGTCTTCGCGCAAGGCCGTCAATGTGGCCGCGATTTGCATCGCGAGTGGGACGCCGTTCCCCAAGCGTTTGATGAAGATGCTGACGAGGGCGATGACCAACGAAGCGAGAAAGATGCTCGAAAAAATGGCGCTGAGTCCCCGCCCACTCAACAGGCGGACGAAGAGCAAAAAGACGATTAGCCAGAGAGCCGGCACGACAAAACGTATTGGTTGTTCGTCATGACGTTCATCGCGATGGACGATGTAACGAAAGAGCGGATGCTGCACAGAGGGATGACGGAGATTGTACCAGAGTGTTGCCGTTTGCATGTAATGTGATTGTTGTCTACGTGATAATTGACCGCTTCGTAATGTTATGACTGCTGACGCGCTAACCACTTGACCACATCAAGCCGGTATCACAAATTGTACATCGTGTGCGGTGACCTGCAAGCGGCGCAGCAGCAAATACCACAACCCAGCGATGACGATTTCGCGCAGCACATAGAGCGTGGCAAGCGTCAACACGGCGATAGAGGCAATAATCGCCAGCAACGGTCTTCGTCCCAACCACAGATTGAAGCCGATGAGCACGATAGTCGTCAGCGTGTACGTCACGATTTGGATCGTGATGATGCTCGTCAACGCCCAGAAATGCGCGTCATAAGAGCGCTGCACATACGTCGGAATCAACATCCCGACCAAACCGGCCAACAACAGCGATTGAACATTGTTGACGTAGACGAAGATGGCGACCACCGCCACCATGATCATCACGCCATATATCACACGCAAAAACGGTATTTGCCCCAAGCCCGTCAGCCACAGGAGCGTACCAGAAAGCACGAGCCATCCGATTAACTTGACCCATGCGCCGACGCCATGAATTTTCGACGGACGTTGTGCGGCATGATGGATGAATCCGGTCGCGATCAACCAATTGATGTGTATCGCGCCGCCCGGCGTCATACACAGTAAATCGTAAGCGCCTTCTTCTTGTACGCGGATAATCGTGCGGCTGATCCCGGGCGCCAGCGCTATCCCTCCGAAGAAAATCGAAATGAAAGGCAAAAAGATGATGCCATGTAGCAAGAGGAGACTGTAAACCGCGCCGAAGATCAACGCAACGGCAACCAATGCCGTGAGGCCAAACATGATATACAAGCGCTCAAGCATTTGATCACTGCCGGTGTTGTACCATGCCTGTAAATTGACACGCTGATAAAGCGGATGATTGTAGTGTGTGTCAATCATGGCGCGGGCTAATTTCCACGTCAGCATCTTTTGAACGTCATCCCCCTTAAATCATCGCCGCCAGTATACCGCGTTCGGTATGCAGACGCCACGCCAGCAAGCGCCACAACGCGGCGACGATGAATTCGCGTATCACATAAAAGACGCCGACACTGAGCAAGGCCGACAGCGCTGTATTGGCCGCATCGTCCAGATGCAAGAGATTCTCGGTGACGAGTGGCACGAGCAACACCATGCCGAGAACGGCCATCGTGTAAGCGCTCAATTGTAAGAAGGCATAAACGCCGAAGGTGACGATATTATTTTCAAGCGGCCCGATGGTGAAGGTAGAGACCGTCATCCCCAACACGAAGCCCAACACCGACGATTGCATGACATCGATATAAATCGTGCTAGCGATAGCGAGCAGCACGATCCACAATTCGAGTACGTCTCCTTGATCGCGGAAGTCGAGCGTAGCAACCGGCACAATATTCAGAAGCGGCAGCAGCAAAACCGCCAACATTATCGCAAACGCCAAGACGATAGCGATGATGGCTCGGTGCAGCCAACGCAATGTGTTATCGCGATGAATCGTGCCGATGCTCAGCGTCCATAGCGTCCACGCTAGGCCGGGCAGTGTGACGGCCAGCAAATCATACATGTTGCGGTCGCGGGTGTCGGCGACGGCGCCGTTGATGCGCGTCGCCCATGCGAGGCCGTTGATTTGCGCCGAGACGACGACGATCAGACAGGCGAGGAAGAGATAAACCACGAGCACACTGACGCCAGCGCCAATCGAATCGAGAAAAGCGCTGATGGTCAAAAACAACAACAGCAGCACCGTTGCCAATAACGAAAGATATTGCAGCGCCCGGCCTATCCAATGCAAATAGCGACGGCAGCCATACGCCGGTGTGACGATGCGTTTGCTCGCTTGTTTGAAGATAGGATCGTATTGCGGCGGGTCGATCAAGGTACGCCAGATTTTGACCGTCAGCAGCATGGCAAAAGTCCGAATAAAGCAGATGACATTGACAAAAATTCCTCGTCTCGTTTAGACTCGATGGCACACAACGATTGCCAAAGCAACTCGTCGAGTCGCCCTTACATGACTAGGCAATCCCATTGTAACATCTGTAACATCATTGTACGCGGCAACATCAATCTGATAAATGTGACTAAATGGCCTATGCCCATGATGATAAAAGATCAATTCCAACGCCCACTGCGGGATTTGCGTATTTCGGTGACCGACCGGTGCAATTTCCGTTGTCCCTATTGTATGCCGGCTGAAATTTTCGGCGCGGGTTACAAATTTTTGCCGAAGAGCGAGCTGCTCACATTCAGCGAAATGACGCGCCTCGTGCAAATTCTCGTCGGTCTCGGCGTGGTGAAATTGCGCTTGACGGGCGGCGAACCGCTTTTGCGCCGCGACATCGAACAGCTCGTCGCTATGCTCGCCGCCATCGACGGTGTTGAAGATATGGCCATGACGACGAATGCTTATCTGCTGCCGGGCAAGGTGCAGGCGCTGCGCGAAGCCGGTCTGCAACGCCTCACCATCAGCCTCGACTCGCTTGACGACGCGGTCTTCCGCAAAATGAACGGCGACCGGGCGTGTGTCGCCGATGTGCTCAAAGGGCTTGAAGCGGCGGAGCAAGCCGGTTTTTCGCCGTTGAAAATCAACGCGGTTGTGCAGCGCGGCGTCAACGACCACACGATTGTTGACCTCGCGCGTTTCTTCAAAGAACGCGGTCATATCCTCCGCTTCATTGAATATATGGATGTCGGCAATATCAATGGGTGGCGCATGGATGATGTCGTGCCCGCTAGCGAAATCGTCTCGCGGATCGATGCCGAAATGCCGCTCGAAGCGCTGCCGCCGAATTATCCTGGCGAAGTTGCCACGCGCTTTCGCTATCGCGATGGCGGCGGGGAAGTCGGCGTGATTGCATCGGTGACGAAGCCATTTTGTGGCGGATGCACGCGCTTGCGTTTGTCGTGCGAGGGGGTGTTTTATACTTGTCTGTTCGCGGCCCAAGGGACGGATTTGCGCACGCCGATGCGCGACGGCGCCAGCGATGACGAACTCAAGGCTATCGTCCGCAAGATGTGGCGAGAACGCACCGACCGTTACTCAGAGGAACGCACCGAAGTCACATCTGCGCCTGCGCAAAAAGTCGAGATGTATCATATCGGTGGGTAACGCTGCGAACCAATAGGAACCAATAGCATGAATGAAACCACGACACAAGAACAATCCGACTTCAACACACGCTATCTGCTGATATTTTTGCTGTTCCCGTTGATAGGTGTGGTGGCGGCGGTCGTGACGGTATTTGCGGACAGCGCAGCGCAATCGACAATACCGGACGCGGTTGAACCGCCCGGCGCGGCGCTCGAAGCGCAGCAGCTCGCGCCCGATTTTCGATTGACCGACTTAAACGGTGAACCGCTCGCGCTCTCCGATTTTCGTGGCCGTCCCGTCGTCGTCAATTTTTGGGCGACATGGTGCGGGCCGTGCCGCCGTGAAATGCCCGCTTTTGCGACGTTCCTCGACGAGCAGGGAGATGATGGCGTGATGATTATCGCCGTCAACAATGGCGAGAGCGTCTCGCAGATACAAGACTTCTTCGACGATATAGATGTCCACAACGTCACGACTGTGCTCGACCCCGACCTCGCGACACGCCGTGAGTATGGCGTCTTCAATCTGCCGACGACATTCTTCGTCGCGCCAGACGGCACTGTCGCCACACTCAAACTCGGCGAGGTCACACTTGAGGATTTGGAGTCGTTTGCAGCAGCATACAGTTGAGGCGTACAACAATTAAGTCAACGCTTACGCAATCGAGCGTCTTGCACCGTGCCGCAAACATCCGGCTACCGAAATACCGAGCAGAAACGCCCCGATAGCGCATCTTATCGGGGCGTTCTTAATGCTGCGGCTTGCTACGATAACTTATGGACTGCTATTGCCGCAATCGAAGTAGGTGTGCAGGTCGTTCAACTGGCTGCTGTTCAGCCTCGAATTCCACTGGATGAGTTCGAAGATGGTGCCCGTAAAGTTGCTCGCAGTGCCCGAACTGTGATAGACCGTGCCGCCATTCACTTGGCCGATGCCAATGTCATCTGAGTGACGCCGCAGTTGGCCGACATCGTTGACCGTGGCGATTAAATTCCCGTTGATGTAGAAGGACGCATTGGGTTTGTCCAGTATCAAGACGACATGATACGACGTGTTGGGCTGGATATTCGCATTGAAGAAACGATCATTCCACAATTCTCTTCTGTCGAAACTCCAGATACCTGCGTAGACCTTGCCGCCATCGATATAAACATTGAGACCCTTCGTGCTGCCCCCTTGTTCATAAATCATCTGTCGCGATGTCACATCGCTGCCGGTACGGAAGCGAACAGCCATGACCTTCCGGTTATAATTGCCGAGATTGATGTCATTGCTGTCCGGCAATGAACCGGGCACCGTCGGGTTCGTCAAGTGGAAGACCGAACCACCGGGCGCAGCTGCTGAGGCACAGACATCGGGATTGACGGTGAGCGTGAAGCTCGTCGATGTGGTCGCGCCGTTGGCCGTCGCGTTTACTACGATGGTGTAACTGCCGTTTTGACTGGCTGTCGGCGCAAAGGTAATCGTACCGTTACCGCCGGTCGCGCTCAATGTGGCGAATGCCGGTGGGCTTTGCAGCGCGAGTGTAATCGCATCGCCTTCGGGGTCGGTCGCCGTGACGTTGACACCAAGCGTTTGCCCGGCGGTCATCGTTTGGTCAGCAATCGCGTTGATGCTCGGCGGTTGATTGACCGTCACAATCAGATCAAAGGTCGTGGTTGTCACATCGCCGTTGGCGGCTGCTCGCACGGTGATTGTATGTGTCCCCGCATCCCCGACACCTGGCGTCAGTGTAATTGTGCCATTACCGCCCGTAGAACTGATGGTGGCGAATGCGGGCGGATTTTGCAACGAAAGAACAATCGGGTCGCCGTCCACATCCGAGGCGCTAACAGGCACCGCCGCAGTTGTCCCGGCGTCCATCGTCCGGTTGGAAATTGCATCGATACTCGGCGGTGACCCCGTGCCCCCCGTGCCGGTACTTGTCCCGGTGCCGGTGCCGGTGCTCGTACCAGTACCCGTACTTGTCCCGGTGCCGGTGCTTGCGCCTGTGCCCGTACTCACACCTGTGCTTGTCCCCGTACCGGTGCTCGTGCCAGTGCCCGTACTTGTGCCTGTGCTCGTACCGGTGCCCGTGCTTGTGCCCGTGCTCGTACCGGTACTTGTCCCGGTGCCCGTGCTTGTGCCGGTGCTTGTCCCTGTACCCGTGCTCGTGCCGGTACTTGTCCCGGTGCTCGTGCTTGTCCCGGTGCCCGTGCTTGTCCCGGTACTTGTCCCGGTGCTCGTGCTTGTGCTGCTCGGCGTATCGGTTGTGCAATCCGCCTGTTGTTCAAGCGAGCAGATAACATTGCCAAACACATTGCTGACTGCCCCACCCGTTATCGACAGGATAACAATTGACACGGTAGAGACCAGCACAAGAATTAAGGCATACTCGACCAATCCTTGACCGGGACTGCTGCCTGAGAATTTTCGCCCATTATTTAAGTGAAACATGAATGATTCCTTCACTCAATCAATCATTGATTGATCCCAACACAGTGTGTTTTATTGAGGATGAATGAATTTGAATGATTGTTTCCTCAATACATCAAGTGTAAAGGAAGTCGGGGGTGTTTAGAATAAAGTTGCCCCCGGTTTTCTGAAATTATTCACAGAAAGTTTACAAACTTCGGATTTGCTTAAGGCTTTTCGTTCAATCGGCATTGCTGATTTGCAAATAGACGTTACAATCTTCCTCTTAATCTCTCGCCTGCGTGTGTACGACTATCGGGCGATAAGGAGACCGCAAGTGCATATTTTCTTTGCATGGCGCAGCGCCCGCACCTTTTCCGACGCATGGGTGATTAATCTCATCGGCGCGGGTGTTGCTGTCTCGTTGCTGGCCGATGTCACACTGAATATCGTGCTGCCGACTCACACCGACAATGCCGGTATTTTGCTGACCAATGTCGGCTTGATGTTGGCGGCCAATCGCATCATCCGCATCTTCATCAACAGCCCCTATGGTGTCTTGATTGAGCGCTTGCCACGACGTTCTGTCCTCGTGCCGTCTTTATTTGTCGGCGGGTTGCATTCGCAGTTGTACACCATTCCCGGTTTTTGGCCGTTGTTAATCGCCCGGTTGGTGTGGGGGCTGGCGTGGGCGGGCATTTGGATTGGCGCGAACACAGTGGTGCTCGACCTCGCACAGCGCAAAAATCGCGGGCGTTTGGTCGGGCGCTTGCAGATGTGGTTTCCCGTTGGCGTTGGCTTGAGCGGGTTGTTGGGCGGATGGTTGACGGATACACTCGGTTATGGGCCGAATTTTCGCGTCGAGAGCGCCATCACATTGGCGATGGCTGTGGTATGGCTGCTGTTCTTGCCGGAAACACGACCGGAACAATTGCCCACAAAAACAGGGACGCCCGCCCCCCCAACACCAAACACATCGTCACCGCGCCGCCAACACCTCGCGCCAATTATGATTGCGATTGTGTTGATGGGGCTGAATTGGATGTTGATGATTGGCGGTTTGTTGCAATTGCTGCCGGTCTTGTTGGAGCAACGCATGGGCGCGATGATTCCGGTGCTCAGTTGGGTGCTACCCGTCTCCACACTGACGGGTATTTTGGTCGCGCTCAATCAAGTGTTGGGCTTCGCCGCTTCGCCGCTTTCCGGCTGGTTCACCGACCGCACAGGCAATCGTTGGCTGTTGGTCGTCATCGGCACATTGAGCGCCATCTTCGCCTTGACGCTCGGCGTCGGCGGGGTCGGGCTGCAACTCGTCGTCGCCAGTATGCTGGCCGCGTTGACGAGCAGCATCTTCCACACACAAATTATCACGCTGCTCGGCGACCGCGCCGGAGCAAATCAACAAGGGCGCTTGCTTGGCATCCTCAATACGGCCGGGGATGTCGGCGGCGCGCTGGGGCCTTTGCTAGTATTCGCGCTCTTGCCCATCATCGACACGAGCGGTGTGCTCACAGTCGGTCTCGTTCCTCTGCTGTTCATTTTCCCCTTTGTCTTGTGGGTCGCCCTGCGCGAGATGCGGCCTGCTCATCAATGATTCATGATGGCGTAAGGTTATATTCATCCGTCACGTCCTATAATTATGACGATGTATTGGTAACGACCGCGATGTATTGGAAAGGATGCTTTTGATGTTACGCTTTTCTGTTGTATTGAGTTTTTCAGCCTTGTTGTTAGTCGCTATTACCGTCGCCATCACGCAGATGGTCTGAAGGAAGAGAAACCCGCCCACTGAGGCGGGTTCTTTTTTATCGCCCGATTGCGGTTTCGCTGGGTGCAGTTCTTCACCTACCCATGAAGCGATTGCATAGTTGCGGCTTGCCGCAAACTTTTCACAATTTTTCAGACAATCTCGTGCCTCCGGTGGTTTCTCGGCTCATTTTTGAAAATTTTACGAATTTTATATCGCCCATATTGTGCGAGTAGGCGAAATCGGTGTAAGGTGGATAATATGAAATTCCTATATTAATCTAATCGTGGAGCAAAATGGCAACAATGTCCACCATTCTGGTTATTGATGACGACTCCGATATTCGAGATTATCTCGGCAATATTTTAAAAGCAAAAGGATTTGAAACAATTTGTGCTGAAAATGGTCGTGTCGGGTTGGAGATGGTGCAAGTATATCGTCCCGATGTCATCATTTGTGATATTGCCATGCCGCATCTCGACGGATACGATGTCCTCGAGACATTGCGGTCACAACCAGAAACGGCGACCCTTCCCGTGATTATGCTCTCGGCGCGGCGCGAACGCAGCGATATTCGTTACGGGATGGAATTGGGCGCCGACGATTACCTGACGAAACCGTTTCATGGGCGCGAGGTCTATGCGGCGGTTGAAGCGCAGCTCAAAAAACAAGAGACATACGCTCGCGAAATCGAAGACACGTTGACTGTATTGCGCCGCAACATCATTTATGCGCTGCCCCACGAAGTGCGTACCCCTTTGATGCAAATTCTCGGTTTTGCCGAAATGCTTGAACTCGATTATAAAAGCGCGAAACCCGACGATATTTTGCGAGCAGCGCAGGTGATCTCATCTGCCGGGCGACGACTCGAACGCTTGATGGAAAATTATTTGACGTATGCACAAATCGAATTGATTGCCAGCGATGTCGATCAACTGAAAGCGCTGCGCAACTTCATCGTGCCGGACGCCGGGTCGATTATCGAACGACAAGCCGTCGAAGTTGCCCAACAGGTCGGTCGTGAACAAGATTTGCGCATCGATGTCGTCAAACAGGCGCTGCAAATTTCTGAGCTAGACTTGTGCAAAATCGTCTCCGAACTCGTTCACAACGCCTTCAAATTTTCTGAACCCGGCAGCGAAGTCGAAGTCATCGCCGAATATAAAGACAAGCAGTATGTCATCGACATCACCGACCGCGGGCGCGGCATGACGGACGAACAAATCGACCAAATCGGGGCCTACATGCAATTCGACCGCGTTTTCTTCGAGCAGCAGGGGATCGGCTTTGGCCTGACCATCGCCAAGCGATTGACAGAATTGCATCAAGGGTATTTTGAAATCGAAAGCGTACCCAATCAAAGTACCTGCGTGCGCCTGAGCTTCCCAACGTCATCTTAGCTGAAGGCTCTGCGCTCCTAGCTAGAAGACACGCTTCTCAGTTTATTTTCACAACCACATCAACGAGCAATCAGCGTGCTGCATCGTTTTGCTTTTCGGCCCGCGAGTACGCGATCTTTTAACAGACTCGCCGTGTTCATTTAATGAACCGACAGGTATACTGCGGCCTGCCACGTCACATAAGTCAGGTTGCAGGCAATGGCTGAACAAGCACAACGCATCGATAAGATGGCATGGATTCATATTGTCGATAAAAAAATATTGAGTACGCGGTCGCAAGGCAAAGACCTGTATTATATTCCGGGCGGCAAACGCGAACCCGGCGAAAGCGACCACGAGACACTCATCCGCGAAATCTGTGAAGAATTGAGTGTCGATCTTATCGCCGACACGATTGAATTTGTCGGGCAGTTCGAGGCGCCGGCCCACGACAAACCGGCGGGCGTCATTGTGCAGATGCGTTGCTATACAGGCGATTATATCGGCACGATTGCAGCGGACAACGAAATCGCCGAAGTCGTGTGGTTGTCGTATGCCGACCGTGACAAGAGCGCCCCGGTTGACCGCAAGATCATGGATTACCTCAAAGAACAAGGTTGGATTGAGTGAGTGTTCGCCGCTAAATAACGTCGTTTTGGATAAGGAAATCGCCTCAGAAAATTGTATGTTATCCGCGAGTTTGAGCCATGATAACCTTTCAAAAGCTAGGCTCTGTTGATATTTGCGCTTT
>RFIA01000404.1 GCA_003695675.1 Chloroflexota bacterium | reverse complement strand
GGCGGCCTCGATGAGGTCGAAGACGCCGCCGGGGATGTCGTCGAGCAAACCGAAGGCATCGCCGAAACGACCGCCGATACCGCGCAAGATTTATTCGACCGCGTGACGGAGCAGCCGCGTTCTGGCACGGCGCGTATCATCTTGCTCATCGGTGGTCTCATTCTGCTGCTCATCGGCTGGCGCATCTACGAATTCATCATCTTGCTGGCCTCATTTGTCATCGGGGCGACCTTCGCCGTGTCGTTACTCGATGACCCGAATACCGTGTTGATGATTGCGTCGCTCATCATCGGCGGCGTTGTCGGGATGTTCGTTGGCGGCTTGGTTTATTACGCGGCGGTGTTCTTCATCGGCGCGTTCATCGGCATCAATCTCGCCAATGGACTCGCTGCGCTGCTCGACATCGCCCCGATTTCGTCGTTAGCCCTCGTCGTCGCCGGGGTCATCGGCGGGGTGATACTCGTGTCGCTGTCTTTCGAGTTACTTGTGTTGTTGGCGGCGGTCGTCGGCGCACAGATGGTCGCGCTCGCGCTTGATCTCGGCAGCGAGTGGACAATCGTCTTGGCTGTCGGCGGTATCGTCTTGCAAATCGCCGCCATCCGACGCTCAGGTCGCAAGATACGCCGCCGCCCGGTGCGCCGTAATCTGATTGGGATGCTGCGCGGGCGCAGTTGATCGCACCAAAACGATCACCGCAAAGGCGTAAAGACCGCGACGAAAAGAATTCAACCGCAAAGAACGCAAAGGGCGCAAAGAAAAACAAGCAATGAGTACCATTAAAAATTTGGCTCGCTACAAGGTCGTATGATGAACGCCATATCGTCACAACAAGCCGTCGAGTTCGCCCGTAATCTATACGGGATTCGGGCGACGGCGCAGAAACTCAACGGCGAGTACGATCACAATTTTTTACTCACCGGCGATGATGGTGCGCAATATGTCCTCAAGCTGATGCACCCCGACCGTGAGCGCAGCGAGATCGATTTGCAGGTGCAGATGCTGCGCCATCTCGCTGCGCGCGATGTGGGGGGCAATGTGCCGCGCGTCGAGAAGACAATCGATGACGATGACATCGCTGAAGTGCAGACTCGCGACGGCAAAACGCGCCTTGTGTGGATGCTGCATTATCTACCGCATCCGCTTTTGGCGGACACGCAACCGCATGATCCACGCCTGCTGATGAGCATCGGGCAGATGCTCGGCAAGCTCGACCGGGCGCTCGTGGACTTTTCGCATCCGGCGGCGCATCGTGAGCATCAATGGGACATCAAACGCGCCGCGTGGATTGAAGACATCATCCATCACATTGAGGACGACCACAGACGAGCGTTGGTAAGCGACATCTTGACTGCATTCAAAAAATACGCAGCGCCGTTATTGCCGGACTTGCGCCACAGCATCATTCACGGTGATGCCAATGATTACAATCTGCTCGTCGATGCGGACAATCATCGAGCCGCCGGGATCATCGACTTCGGCGATGCGGTCTACACAGCGACGATTTGCAATCTCGCGATAGTCTGCGCCTATGCGATGCTCGGCAAACGCAATCCGTTACATGCGGCAGCGGCGGTTATCGCCGGGTATCATGAAGTCTTCCCCCTGACCGACAGCGAAATCGACGTGCTCTACACGCTGATTTGCACACGCCTCGCTGTGAGCGTGACTGTCTCGGCGCAGCGCAAATCGATTGAGCCGGACAACGCTTATTACGTCATCAGCGAACGCCCGGCGTGGCACACCCTCGAACACCTTGCGCCGCTCGCGCCCGATTATGCGCGTTATGTCTTCCGCGTCGCCTGTGGCAAAGCAATCGATTATGAAACGACACGCGCTGCGCGTCAGCAATATCTCGGCGGCAACTTGAGTTTGACGTATCAACAACCGCTCAAAATTGTCTATGGCCGGATGCAATATTTATACGACGAGGCGGGACGAGCGTATCTCGATTTTTTCAACAATGTGCCGCAAGTCGGGCACTCACATCCGGCTGTCGTCCGCGCCGCGCAAGACCAACTCGCCATGCTCAACACCAACACGCGCTATCTGCACGACAATGTGACGCGCTATGCCGAGCGTCTCTCCGCATTGATGCCGGACAGTCTCGAGGTGTGCTACTTTCTCAATTCGGCGAGCGAAGCCAACGAACTCGCGCTGCGCCTAGCCCGGACGTATACGGGTGCGCAAGATGTGATTGTGCTCGAGAATGCGTATCATGGGCATACCGGCACACTCATCGACATCAGCCCGTACAAGTTCATGGGGCCGGGCGGCGCGGGCAAAAAAGATTGGGTACACATCGCGCCGATACCCGACGATTATCGCGGCGTCTATCGTCGTGACGACCCGGCGCGGGGCGCGAAGTATGCGCAGCACGTCGCGGACATCATCGCGCAGATGAAGGCCGACGGGCGCAAACTCGCGGCTTTCATCGCCGAAACACTGCCGAGTGTCGGCGGGCAAATCGTCCCACCATTGGATTATTTGCAGCATGTTTACCGCCATGTCCGCGCTGTCGGCGGTGTTTGCATCGCCGACGAGGTGCAGGTCGGGTTGGGGCGCTTGGGCACGTTTTTCTGGGGCTTCGAGATGATGGGCGTCGTCCCCGATATTGTCGTGCTCGGCAAACCGATTGGCAACGGCTTTCCCCTCGCGGCGGTCGTCACGACTCGCGCCATCGCCGATGCCTTCGACAACGGCATGGAATTCTTCAGCACCTTCGGCGGCAACCCGGTCGCGTGCGCAGCCGGTCTCGCCGTCCTCGATGTGCTTGAGCGCGAGCAACTCCCGCACAATGCACAGCGAGTCGGGCGTTATCTGCGCGCGGGACTCGAACGATTGCAAGCGCAATATCCCCTTATCGGCGATGTACGCGGCGTCGGGTTGTTTCTCGGCGTCGAGTTGGTCAACGACCGCGCGACGCTCGACCCGGCGACGCAACAAGCGCGATACATCGTCAATCGTCTGCGCGAAGAAGGCGTCCTCGCCGGGACGGACGGGCCGCACAACAATGTCCTCAAGCTGCGCCCACCGTTAATCATCAACGCGCGCGATGTCGATTTGTTCTTACACACACTGACGGCTGTCCTCAATGAGGACGATGCGCAGCCCGCGTCATCATAGTGTGCCGCCAGATGTCCAAACTGCGTTGAATCGTTGCGCTTTTCTTGGCGCTTTTGGCGTCTTGGCGGTTGAACAGCGTTTATTTTCAACGGAGACCCTCACACGAACGAGACCACATCGTGCCCGGCGAAGCGGACGCCGTGCCATGCCAGCGCGAGCGCCATCACGGTGTCGTCATGTTGACCGGGCGGCGCCCGATAACCATAACCGCCGGACGGGAAGCGTTCCAAACGAAAGGCGAGCAGTTCGTTGATGAGCGTTTCGTCCGGCTGAATGCGGAGTTCTTGGCGTTCAATCGCCAGCGCCAAACTCTCGATGAGCGGATTTTTTGTCCGCGTTGTCGTTGTGAAGGCGCGTAGCGGCAAGCCCTCTTGCTGCAAGGCTTCGATGTTGACATCGCCGATGCTGTTGCGCTCCGCCCACAAAAGCGCGGGACGCCATTTCTCGAACAGCGTCATGATACGCCCACGCTGCACCTCCCAACCAATTTCGTTGAAGCGGTCGAGCGCCACCATCTCGCTCTTTTGCACATCGATGATGACGACGGCTGTGAAGTCGTCTTCGCGTCCCCAATCGATGCCGCCGACATAGAGACCGCCTTCGCGCGGTTGTGCGTCGGCAGCGGCGGTCGCGGCCTCGCGCACATTGCGGAAGACCTGCCCATCGTCGTCGGTGAACTGCGCCAGATATTCTTCGACGAAGACGCGCTCCGGTGTGATGCGCCGCAGGTCGTCGATTTCAGCCCTTGCGATTTGCGGGTTGTCATACGATGTATAATGAAACGACCGATACGCGGCTTCAGCCGGGTCTTCGCCGAGCCGGTAGACATCCCAAAACCAATTGCGACCATACGGCGTGCTGAGAAAGATCGCTTCGCCGCGTCGTTCGAGGAGCATCGGGCGCACGACTTCCGGCCAGACGCTCGGCAGCATGAAGGCCGCTTCGTCGAGCACGGCGAAATCGAGGCCTTCGCCGCGCAGGTTGTCCGGGATGTGCGTGCTGCGAATCGCCAGCATCCCGCCATTCGGCAGGTCGATGCGACGTTCGCTCTCGCTGATGTGGACGTATTCCAATGGGCGTAGCACGGCCTTCAAGTCGCGCCACACTTGACTCGCCATTTGATAGGTTGGCGACAACCACCAACAGCGTCCGCCACGGATTGCCCTATAAATGATCTCGTGTTTGCCAATTTCGGTTTTGCCGAAGCGCCGTCCACAAACCGCGATACGAAAACGCGCCCGAGCCTCGACAATCGTCTTTTGGCTAGCGTGCAGCTTAATAAGTGGGATTGTCTTTCGGATCTGCATATTCAAAAGTGATGATCATCTCCGTCGGTTGTTGTTGTTGTTGTAATTGTGCCGACACCTTCAGATAGCGGTCGGTCATTTGGCTGAGCGATGTGACGAGTTGATTGAGCGGCGCTGCGGCGATGGCGTCGGGAATCGCGTCGTTGATGAGGTGGATGTGCGCGAGCATCCGTTGTTGCAACTCGCGCAGGGTATCGATGTCGTCGGGGCTGACCCCATCCCCCGACGCTCTCTCCACATGCGAGGGAGAGTCGTCGTCTTGTGGCACAATTGGCGGCAATTGCAGCATTGGCATTGGCATTGGCATATTTTTGTGCCAATTGTAAATTGTGCGCTTTGGGACACCCGTTTCTGCACTCGTGCGCGAGACATCGCCATTATTCTGTATCAGGCGTTCGAGCACCTGCTGTTTCTCTTCTTTTGTGTAGCGTCGAGACATGTGATCTTCTCCTTTCCCCCTTGAAAATAAACGTCATTCAACCGCCAAGTGCGCCAAGAAAAACAACCGACTTGTGCGATATGCCCTTGAATCGCCACAGGCGATATTCCCCTCCTCGTATACGGAGAGGGGGTTAGGGGGTTTACAAGCGCCGCCAGAGGCTAAAAGCCATCCGGCTACCGAAATACCAAGCCTGCTGAAGCAGGCTGTTGGAGCGCAATTTTAGACAACTTGGTGGTTTTTGT
>RFIA01000403.1 GCA_003695675.1 Chloroflexota bacterium | reverse complement strand
CGGTCCCGGGATCATCAATTTGAGATGTGACATATTCCTTCCTAACGAACTGTGAAACGAATATTCGCTTGCTCAATATTCGATGAATTGGTCTGTAAGATTTGCCGGTATTTCTCAATTTGAGATATACTCATGTTTATGCAACCGATTGCATAGCAATCTAAAATAGATTTTAAACAAGAATTGACAAAAGGCCAAAAGATTATGGCATCAATCGGTCATGACTCCTCACAAGTTGCCGACACAGCCACATTCTCGTTTCAGGCTTTCCTCGTCCAATACGGCGTGTATGTTTCTCTTGCGATTGTCATGCTGGTTGGTGCTATCCTCGAACCACAACTGTATAGCAGCGAAACCATTTTTGTTATCTTGCGACAGGCGTCACAACTCGGTATCGTGGCAATCGGGCAGACACTCGTGCTATTGGTGGCCGGGCTAGATCTTTCGGTTGGCGGGGTCATTGTGCTGACATCAATTGTCATCGCGAAAATCGGTAATGGGCAAGACGGTCGCTTACCTTTAGCGATACTTGCATCACTTGGCTTCGGTACAATGATTGGTCTTGGCAATGGCTTGCTAGTGACAAAACGCAATGTGCCGCCGCTTGTCGCGACACTCGGTATGTTGGTGCTTGTTCAAGGTGGGCAGACGGCCTATACACGCGGATTGCCCGGTGGCTTTGTGCCGGACTTACTCAATATCGTCAATGATTCGGTTGGTCACTTACCAGTGACATTTTTGTTCTGGGTGTTGTTAAATGTCATTATGATTTTTGTGCTCAAGGCCACGCCTTACGGACGAAAAATATATGCCGTGGGTAGCAATCGCGAGGCGGCGAGACTCTCTGGCATCAATGTGCATCGCGTTTTGATTTCAGTTTATATTTTGGCTGCAATATTTGCCGTCCTTTCCGGTATCGTGTTGACAGGTTATGTCGGGTATGTTGACCGGACGTTGGGGCGTGGTCTTGATCTCGATTCGATTGCGGCGGCTGTCGTTGGTGGAACGGCGTTTATCGGTGGACGAGGTGGCCTCGCTGGGACAGTGGCCGGTGTATTTCTAATTCAATTGTTGAGTACATTGTCGATTCTATTGGGATTAGGTGTCGAAGTGCAATTCATCATCAAAGGATTGGTGGTGATTGGCGCCGTAGCTTTATATAGTGTCGCGTTGCGCGAAGCATAAAGCCGTAGAAATTAGAATGTGTTGCCAAGAGAAAGGAGGTCTGGAGCGCAATCTCTCAATCTATGTTTCAAATTCGTTAGAGTGGATGATTCGACAGGAGACGAAAATGAACACGAAAAAATATCTCTCATGGTTATTGATTATTGTCCTCGCCCTTGCTGCTTTTGGCGCCGTCGCTTATGCACAGGATGAGGAACCAGAATTTACGGAAGAACAAATCGCGAGTTCGGAATATCTGCAAGAGATTTTGCGGCAAAGCGAAGAGATATACGATACCAGTGAATTTGCCAAAGAAGGTCCGTATCGTATCGCATTAGCGGCGCAGGGGACAAGCAATTCGTGGTCGGCGTTGTTTGATGCGCACGCTTTTTGGTATGCCGAAGAATTGGGTGAAGATGTTATTTCTGAATTGATCTATGCCGATGCTATGGCGAGTGCCGATGTCCAAGTGCCGCAGGTCGAAGACCTCCTCGCACAAGACCCAGATGCGCTCATTCTCGTCCCGATGGGGGAGGCAGCACTCTCGGCCCCAGTTGAACGGGCGATGGCGCAAGGTGTGCCGGTTATCTTGTGTGCGAGTCGTGTTGAGACCGACAATTTTGTCACCGAAGTGGCGACCAACTTATATGCCACTGGCAGCAATCTGGCTCAATGGTTGGTTGATGAACTTGGCGGCAGCGGCAATGTCGTCATGATGACGGGTATTCCCGGTGTAACGACAGCGGAAGTGATGGCGCAGGGGGCTAATGCTGTCTGGGAAGCCAATCCGGACATCAATGTTCTTGCGACACAACCCGGTAATTGGTCAACGGCTGACGCTAAGCAGTTGATGGAACAATGGATTGCGCAATTCGGCGAAGATATTGACGGTGTGTGGTCTGGCGGTGCGCAGATGTCGCAAGGTATTATCAGCGCCTTCCAAGATGCCGGTCTCGAAGTGCCGCCCATCGCTGGTGGTGAAGACCAGGCCGGTTTTTTGCGTCAAGCGAAAGAAATTGGTCTTGAATTTGCTGCGTGGCAATATCCAAATGCAATGGTGACATTGTGCATTGATGCAGCCATCGACATTTTGCAAGGCGAACCGGTACCGCGCTTCATCGATTTCCGTGACCATATCCCAAATACCGATAACTTCACCAATGAACAGATTGATGATTTCTTCAATCCAAATTATTCGGATGATGTGCATGGCCCAATTTTGATGCCGGAAGAAAAATTGGCTGAACTCGGCTTCCTCATCGAATCAGATGAGTAAGCGATTATAGCATATCAGAAAAGATCATGGGACTTTTGCCAGTTACAAGCCTGATTTTGTAGGGATTAGTCTCACAATAATTCTGAATGTCTATCGAAGCATAACACGCTATGTAGGGATGCAACATGCTGTGTGTTGTGTCCCTGCATTGTCATGTCGTTATCCACTTATCTCTGATGATATAAGGTTGGCAAATGGTGACTGACTCACCCGACGACATTATTCTCGAAATGCGCAATATCTCGAAATCATTCGGCGGCGTTCAAGCTTTGAAAAATGTCTCTTTTCTGTGCCATACCGGTTCGATTCATGCGCTGGTGGGCGAGAATGGTGCCGGTAAGTCAACACTCATGAAAATCCTTGCGGGTGCATATCATGCTGATGCCGGTGAGATTGTTTACAAAGGAGTCAGTTATCGTACACTTGGCACACGAAAAGCCATCAATATTGGCATTCGCGTCATCTATCAAGAACTCAACCTTATCCCCGAAATGAGCGTCGCCGAAAATATCTTTTTGGGTCATGAACCGCGCAATTTTTTGGGGTTGATCGATAATCGTCAATTGCATACTCGGTCAGCCGAATTGCTTGGTCGGCTCGGCGTTGAACTCGACCTGAGTCTACCAGTGGGCGAACTCACCGTCGCCAATCAGCAAATGGTTGAAATTGCCAAATCATTATCACAAGATGCTGACTTATTGGTGATGGATGAACCCTCGGCGATTTTGGCCGGTCATGAATTGGAGCAGCTTTTCAAGATCATTGAGGCGCTTAATGAGCAAGGTGTCACCATCGTTTATATTTCACATCGCCTAGAAGAAATTTTCCAGATTTCCGATACGGTAACGGTGCTCAAAGATGGCGAAGTTGTCGGTACATACGCAACCGAAGACATCAGTCGTGCGCAATTGATTCACATGATGGTCGGGCGCTCAATGGATGAGGTTTTCCCTGAAAAGAAACACGAAATTGGCGACGCGGTGCTCGTGGCCGAAAATATCACAACGGATATTGTCAAGAATCCTTTCAATTTGACGCTTCATGCTGGTGAGATTCTTGGGGTTGCTGGGATGGTTGGTTCAGGGCGCACAGAGTTGGCGCGTGCTTTGTTCGGTGCAGACGTCATTCGTTCTGGACGGTTGCTCTTGAATGGCAGACCAGTCAATTTTCGTAATCCCAAACGTGCTGTTGATGCCGGAATTGCTTTTGTGCCAGAAGACCGTAAAACCCAAGGCTTGTTTATGGGATTGCCGATTCGCAACAATATCACTATAGTCACAATTGACCGCTTAGCGCGTTACGGCATTATACAACGACAACAAGAGCAGCAGCATGTCACCGATGCACAACGTGACCTCTCAATTGTGATGGCATCGCAAACACAAGAAGTACAGTTCTTGAGTGGCGGCAATCAACAAAAAGTTGTGTTGGCGAAATGGCTTGAAACCTCGCCGAGTGTTGTTATCCTCGACGAACCGACACGTGGCGTTGATGTCGGTGCGAAATTCGAGATTTATGAATTGATGCGGCAACTGACTGAGCAAGGTGTCGCTATCCTGATGATTTCGTCCGAATTGCCAGAAATTCTCGGCATGAGTGATCGCATCCTCGTGATGCACGAAGGACACATCGCGGGAGAATTTTCACGCGAAGAGGCCACCGAAGAAAATATCATCGAAGTTGCGACGACAGGCACTCTCATGGAAAACGTTGATGCCGAAACCAATTAACGGAAGACATGGCGATGACCACACAGATACTTGCACCACAACATGACATCACACGTAGTCATTATGTGACATTGCTGCGTCGTAATGCGCCGGTGATACTGGTCTATATATTGATTATCATTCTTGCGTTGATCGGCACATTTGGGTCAGAGCGTTTTTTGACGGAGCGCAATCTGTTTAATTTAGTGCGACAGATTGCCTTTTTGGGCATCGTAGCACTTGGCCAAACCCTTGTGATATTAACTGCCGGAATCGATCTTTCGGTGGGGTCCTTGGTCAAGTTGTCGTTGCTCACTTCAGCGATTCTGGTTGATGGTGAGCCAAGCAATATTCCAATTGCTATTGTCGGCACACTCGCTTTGGGTGTGCTGGTTGGGGTTGTTCACGCCGTCATTATCACGCAACTTGGTGTGTCGCCATTTATTGTCACGCTCGGCACTTTCAGTGTTTTACGTGGGATTTCGCTCACAATTGCGACTGGGCCTGTTGGTCGGGCGACGCCGGGTATTTTGCGATTGTACGACCAAAAAGTCGGCCCGGTTTCAGCGTTGGCTGTGTTTTTTTTCATCTTATTGTTTTTAGTGGCGGCTATGCTGCGACTAACAACTTTTGGTCGTTATATTTACGCGATTGGTGGCAATGAAGAAGTTGCACGGCTGTCCGGCATTAATGTGGCCCGAGTGAAGTTCGGTGTTTATATCCTTTCCGGTCTGCTGGCATCGGTCGCTGGGTTGATGTGGTTGAGCCGTATGGGAGTCGGCGACCCGAATGCCGGCGAAGGTCTTGAATTGCGCACGATAACTGCTGTCATTATCGGTGGCACGAGTCTGTTCGGCGGTCGTGGCAGTGTCTTTGGCACACTCGGCGGTGTGATATTGATCGAACTCTCGCGCAACCTGCTCAATGTAATGGGCGTCAATCGTTTCTTTCAAGAATTGATTCAGGGTGCGATTATCGTCGCGGCTGTCGCATTGTATAAACAAAAAGGCCGACAATAACATCACAATAGATTAGGCGGTACACCGAGTTGCCGAAACGATTCTGCCGCTTTCGTAACGTGTTCTTTGCCGTAACGCAGTGAAATCTGCAAATGGCCGGGCAAGAGTGCATCAAAATCCAACGCCTCAACTTTGAAGACACTTTCGGCATACGCATCGATACGACAGTCATGAATATTTTGTAGCAAGATGCGACCACCCCAAAATACGAGGTCTGCACCGAGTAGATACTTTCGCTCACCTCCGGTGATATAAAAACTGAGATGGCCATCGCAATGACCGGGCGTTTCCCAAGTTTGCAACGAGAGATTGCCGACATGAAAGACATCGCCTTCGACGAGTTCGGTGTTGACCGGGCAAGGTTGCAGCACAAAGTCTTCGGGATAGAAACCCGCCGCTTTTGCCACATCAAGCGCGACAGCTTGCTCATCACCATTGCGAATAACGGGCGCAGAGAAGGCGGATGTCATCACCTCGACATCAAGCCGGTCGTAAACTTCTTTTGCCGCGCCAATATGATCGCAATGATAATGAGTCAGGATTAATTTGCGGATCTTTTTCGGATCGAGTCCATCGGCGCGAATGTTCTCAAGAATTGTGTCGAAGTCGCCCGGTTCACCGAGACCGGGATCAATCAACGCGAGTTCATCCCCGCCGTCTAACACATAGACATG
>RFIA01000061.1 GCA_003695675.1 Chloroflexota bacterium | reverse complement strand
GCAATTTTAGACAACTTGGTGGTGTGTGTGCCCCTAAACAGTGCCCTTCAGGGTACTTGTCTTGCCCGGTAGCCGGAGACTTCAGTCTCTGGCGGCATCTTGATGTCTAAGTATAAAAAGAAGCAGCCCGCACAGGCGTGGGTGTGCGGGCGGCTCCCGGACAGAATTAGGATGGTTCACAATCGTCGATGAATTAGCCGTGTCGCTGCATGAAGCGTCGCAAACGACGCAGCGCCTCATCGATATTGTCTTCACTTGTGGCATAACTTGCGCGGACGAATCCGCGTCCGCTTTCGCCGAAAGCGCTGCCGGGTATCATAGCGACTCGTTCTTCTTGTAACAAACGCTCACAAAATTCTTCATCGTTCATGCCGGTGACCGCAACGCTTGGAAAAGCGTAGAAGGCGCCGCGTGGTTCAAAACATGACAAACCGAGATCATTGAAGCCGCCGACGATTTTTCGCCGCCGCCGGTCATAGTGCGCGACCATCTCGGCAACAGCGTCTTCGCCGTGTTGTAAGGCTTCGAGCGCTGCATATTGCCCGATGGTTGGCGCAGACATGATTAGGTATTGATGTAACTTGCGGATCGCGGCCATGAGTTCAATCGGCGCGGCCATATATCCGATGCGCCATCCGGTCATGGCGAAGGCTTTGCTCATGCCGCTCATCAAAATCGTGCGTTCGTACATACCCGGCAATGAGGCGAAATTGGTGTGTGTTACACCATAACTAAGACGCTCATAAATTTCATCCGAGATGACGACGAGGTCGTATTTCTCGGCGATGTCTGCCACTTCTTTCAAATGCTCTAACGTGAGCACGGCGCCGGTTGGGTTGTTCGGATAGCTGATGAGAATCGCTTTGGTACGCGGCGTGACTTTGGCTTCAAGCGCCGCACCGGTGACTTGGAATTCGTGCTCAACCGATGTCTCGACCATCACGGGGACGCCCCCGGCCATCTCAACCGCCGCAGCATTGGCGACGAAGCACGGTTCGACGACGAGAACTTCATCGCCGGGGTCGAGGATGGCTTTCATCGCCAGCCACATCGCTTCGCTGACGCCGACTGTCACAAGGATTTGGCATTCTGGATTGTATGTGACGTGATACAAGCGTTCGATATAATCTGCGATGGCTTGACGCAATTCAAAGATGCCAGAGTTTGATGTGTAGCCGGTGATGCCTTGCCGTAGGCTATCGACACCGCGGTCGATGATGTGCGACGGCGTGACGAAATCCGGCTCACCAATGCCGAGTGTGACGACATCGTCCATCGTTGATGCAATGTCAAAATATTTGCGAATGCCCGATGGCCGCAGACGTTGTGTGCTTAAAGAGATGAAATTGCGCATGAATTCAATTCAACCCTGTATATGTCAAAACCACGCGCATGATTGTGCCCTCAATCAACGTGTTTGACAATAGGTTGTGCCTCACCAAATTTTGGGGAATTTTTTAGACACTGTGTCGGAAAATGCGCCATAATCGCTCAGATGAGTCGAGATTACTCGTTTTCGGGTTGGGCGGTATTTGCTCGTTTGCGATGCCACTCGTCGAGGAAGGCGAAGGCTTCGGCTTCACTGTGTACGATGCGTTTGCGCTCTTCGTCTTTGGTGATGCGGAAGTATGTGTGCAACATGCGCTGTTGATATAAATTCGAGACGATGAACACCGAAGGCAGTTGACTCAAATCATACTGTTGATTGATGTTGCGGCTCTCTCGTTGCACGGTGCTCAAATTCGCGCTGGAAAATTCCGTCACCGCGGTGAAATCATAAATCGCGCCGCGCACGGGAATTTTACTCGGATAATAATCGCCGCCATTTTCGCAACCCATTCGTAAAAGATAATGGTTGTGTCGGGCGTCAATACACCGCGATACGTCACGCGAGCGATGCAAAGGTACTTCATCCCAATATGCCGAGACATTCTCGGTTTCCAAGCGTTCGTAAGTCATCACAATCTCCTCAATAGATTTGATTCATCGGCGAAATTTCTCACAGATTGCTAATTTGATTATAGTCACTGTCTGTGACAGAGCAGAATTTAGAATTCGATGTATGAGGCGCTTCTTATCATTTTTCATCTCATCGAGACCCCCTGAAATTGGGGGCTGCCTTCCTGCTCGTGACGCTTATCATAAGCCATTCGTTTCGAGTGATAAGAAAGCAGTGAACTAAAAATGAAACAGCGAAGCAAGTCTATCATTATCTTCGTGATGTTAATTGTTGCGGCATTATCTCTCGTGCCGGTGATGGCACAGGATGATGTCGCGCTCAGCGAAAACAGCGATGCGTTTTATGGAATCACAAGTTTGATTCCCGATGGGTGGGAAGAAATAGCGCCCGGCATAGTCGGTCGTATGCGTCATGCCAATGACCGTACCGTACTCGTGCGACAGGCGGCGCCGTTGTCGCAGGATCAAATCCTCAGCACACTCATGACTCAATTGCAACAGACGGAAACTCCGGAAGCGGTCGCGACACACGAAAGCGACGCCCTGTCGTGGACGTTGTATCAACTTGACATCAGCGCCGGTGACATTATGGTGATTATTGATCTCGGTCTGGCAAATAGTGAGGGGGTCACATACATCGTACTGCTTCAGACATCCCCCGACGAATATGAGTCGTTGCACGATGCAGTCTTCGTGCCGGTGATCGACTCGCTCGCGCCGATAGCCGATGAGCCAACTGCGGACATCACCTATCTCGAAGAAGACGTCACGTTCTCAAACGGCGACATCACACTCGCGGGGATGCTAACCCTGCCGGACAGTGATGGGCCGCATCCGGCAGTGATCCTCGTCACGGGCAGTGGTGGGCAAGATCGCGATGAGTCGTTAGTGCCACTCGCCGCGATGAAGCCATTCGCGTTGATTGCCGATCATTTGACGCGCAACGGTATTGCTGTCTTGCGTTATGACGACCGCGGTGTCGGGCTTTCGACTGGCAATTTCGATACGGCAACATCAGCCGATTTTGCTAGTGACGCCGTCGCCGCGTTCGATTTTCTGTTGACGCGCGATGCCATCAACAGTACACAAATCGGATTGCTTGGTCATAGTGAAGGGGGGGCGATTGCGCCGATGGTCGCTGTAGAACGGCCACAACTCGCTTTCGTAATTTCGATGGCGGGCACCGCCGTTGATGGTGCCGATGTGCTGCGTGTTCAAAACCGGCGCATTCTTGCGGCGGAGGGCGCGACCGATGCACAGATTGAAGGTGTCCTGTCGCGCTTGGATCCATTGTTTGATGCCGTCACTAATGGCGACAACCCATTGCTTGAAAATCGTCTGCGCGATTTGATCGATTATCAGATTCGCACCTTCACTCCGGCGGATGAATTGCCGGACGATGAAACACTCGAGTCTATGGTCGAGGCCGGGTTGACACAGCAATTAACCTTGTTTGAGTCGCCGTGGTATCCGTATTTCTTGACGTACAATCCGGCTGAATTTTGGTCACAGGTTGATGTGCCGGTCTTGGCATTGTTTGGCGGACTCGATGTTCAGGTCGATGCTGAACAAAATCGCTCGGCGATGGAAATAGCGCTCGAAGCGGCGGGCAATACAGACGCGACTTTCGTGACGATTCCAACAGCGAATCATCTCTTTCAAGACGCGGTGAGTGGCAGCCCTTCGGAATACAATGATCTCGAACAAACTTTTCATCCCGACTTCTTGCCGACGATCACCGAATGGTTGTTGGCGCGGGTGGATGTGGTGGCTTAACGGCATCATACCGACATATTGATGGATTAAGACGTGTTGCCAACATTCATCATTGTATCGGCGAGATGATGATAAAAGTGAATCGCCGTTGCGATGGCGAGATGCCAATTGTCAACGGCGATGTATTCATTCGGCGCGTGGGAGTTGTCGCCCGCGCCGAAACCGAGCATCGTCATGGGGATGCCAAGTTCGTGTTGGAACATCCCGCCGATAGGCAGTGCGCCACCGTGTCGCAGTAGCATCGCTCGACGACCGAGTGTCGCCTCGAACGCACGTTGCAGCGCTTCGATTGGTGCGCCGTCCGCCGCCATTGTGAACGGCCACGATACATCGAGCAGATTGACCGCTATTGTCACGGTTTCATCGGCAAAGCTGAGGACGTGCTGTTTGAACAATTCACCGACCTTGTGCGGGTTTTGGTCGGCGACGATGCGAATTGTCACTTTGAATCCGGCTGATGACGGGATAATCGATTGAATGCCGTCGCCGCTGTGCCCGCCCCACAATCCATTGACATCGAGTGTCGGCAATGCGGTGGTGCGTTCGGCGAATGACCCCATCGCCTGTCCCCAAAAATGTTCGACACCGGCAGCCGCTTCAAGCGATGCGCCGACGGTCTGCCACATTTCGTCGAGTAATGCGCGTTCTTCATCTGTCAATGGACGCACATCGTCATAGAAGCCCGCTATCTGCACACGACCACTTGTATCATGCAATGATGCGATGATGTTGGCGACAACATGCAATGGATTTTGTACTGCGCCGCCATAACGCCCGGAATGCAAGTCGTGTGGCGGGCCATGTACCGTCACTTCTGCCATGACCGTGCCGCGCACAGTATAGCCGATGACCGGCTGCTCTGGCACGAACGGGCCGTCGGAGAGCAGCAATGTATCGGCGTTGAGTAAATCTTTATTGGCAACGACGAACGGCTGCACATTCGGCGAGCCGAGTTCTTCTTCGGCTTCAAAAAACACTTTGACATTGACCGGCAACGCACCATTCGCAGCGAGCATGGCTTCAAATGCTTTGAGGTTGCCCCACACGCTACACTTGTCATCGACACAACCGCGTGCATACAGCTTGCCGTCGCGCATTGTCGGCTCAAACGGCGGCGAGTCCCACAAATCCGGTCGCGCTATCGGTTGCACATCGTAATGCGCATAAAGCAAAATGGTCGGCTTGTTATCACCGGCGTGTAACCATTCGCCATAGACAACCGGATGACCACGAGTCGCAATGACGCGGCAATTTTCTAGGCCAATGCGAGACATTTCGGCGACAAGCACATCGGCACAATGTTCAATATCTGCCTGATGTGCGGCATCCATGCTAATAGATGGGATGCGCAACAAATCTTCAAACTCAGCGCGAAAACGGTCACGATGGTCGTGTGCGTATTGAATGGCTGATTGCAAGGATGTGTTGTTCAAGTGATAGTTTCCCTATTTTTATTGGAGACGCTAAATATCTTAACGCAGAGTCGCAAAGGTGCAGAGACATATCATAACCAAAACCCGCAAGTATATTGCCAGTATAATCGACAATTTACTATAATGAGACGATAAGCGGAGTTCTGCAATCTCCTCATTACCTTGCTCACGTCAACGAGCAACCCTACTCTGCAAATGTTGGGTCTAACAACATTGGCGCATCACATCTTCATCTATTGTCATTACACATCAACTCGTGGTTAGACAGAGCCAAATCTATTGGTGGCTTGCCGAAAGTTGAATTTCGGTGATTTGGTGTTCAAATCGATTGTTTTGTGAAAGGAGTTGATGATGAACAATCGGCGAATTTCTATATTGATGGGAATCGCGTTGATGGCGATGGCATTCATCGCACTGAGCGGGTTGTCATTTTCTGATATTTCATTGTCGTTTGTCAGTGCTCAATACGATGGCTTTTCGTGCTGTGAGCGCGACATCAAAGTCAATCAAGTCAGGGTGATTCCTCAGAACACCGTACAGGATGCCGGGGCAATCACCATCACAATTAACTTCAACCTCGATATTCATTGGCGTTGTGATGAGGACGCAACAAACAGGTGTAACGCCTTCTATAATATTTTCTTTGAAGACAGCAATTGGCAAGAACGTATTGGCGGAATGTGGGTCGATATACCAGCAGCCAGAATTGCTGAGAACATCATTACTGATTTGCCACTTTCGGTCGATTGTGATGGTCGGCGTCATAAAGGGGCATGGGGGTATTCGTATATCGCCACTATTCAGACAGTCAATCCAATCCGGAATACATCGCTCGCCTTTGATTGGGATGTTCCGGCGATGAAAGGCAGGAGTTATCATGCTGAATATGAGGTGACAAATATATCCCCAACAACGGGCACGAGACCGCCGCGCGTCAGGGGGCCTCATCCGAAGCAGAAATAGAACATCAAATTAAGTAGACCGGCGCCGCTCCGGTATAGCTGGGGCGGTCGTCTCTTACCATGTTTCGCCACACGAGGAAAGGCCATCTTAAACATGTGCAATCAGTAATGCCCGCACATTGATGAGGATAATGAGTAACCCGACGACGAACAACACGAACCGAGTCGGCATACGCCCGGTGACGTAGGCGGCGAGTGGTGCGCCGGCGAGTGCGCCACTGACGAGTCCGATAATTGGCGACCAATCCGCATCGACCGACAAAACGCCGGTATACATCAACGTAATCGCGACGGCGACGCCAAAGTGCGCCATATTCGACGTGCCGACACATTGTTTAATGTCTTGGTCTTTCGTAGCCAACAAATTCGATGTGACAATCGGCCCCCACCCACTGCCGCCGAGTGCGTCGAGAAAACCGCCAGCAGCGCCAAGCGGCACGAGTCGTCGCCTGCCCATCGACAAGCGCTGAAATTGTATCGCATTCGAGAGCACCAGCAATCCCATTGCAATCAGATAGACGCTCAACAGTGTCTTGCCAATTTCGGTTGATAGATTCGTCAACAACACGGCGCCCACCGCGCCGCCCAAGATGCCGGGAATCAGCAACATCAGCAACATCCGACGGTCAACATTGCCAAGACTCCAATGCGAAAATCCAGACGCGCCGTTGGCGAAAATTTTGGCAACGTGTGTTGCGGTACTCGTCGCGGCGGGCGGGATGCCAAATATCAACAGCGCTGTCGCCGCAATCGTCCCATAGGCCATACCAATCGACCCATGTATCATTTGTGCCACAAGCCCGATGAAGAAAAAGAGCAGAATGGTGCCAATGTCGAACGAGATGTCCACGATGATGTACACCTTCCATCCAATCAACAGCGTCTATTGAGTAGATGTCATTACTCATCAGACGATGTAAGTCGCAAACGCATCAACAAAAGATTCCCATGCAGAGCCGCACGAAAAGGCGTTGTTGATTTTTTGGCGTCCTTTACGTCTTTGCCGTTCTATCATGAGCAACTAAAAACGCGAGGCCAATCTGTGACCTCGCGTGTGCAAATCATCTTGCATGCTCAATAACAGGTAGCGGCGATTAATGGCCACGGATGTGACGTATTTTTCCACAACAACAGTCGTGTGGCGATGGTGAAAAGACCATCCGATACATCGCGTGAATACATTCTGTTTTTGAGATCATGCGCAGTTTTCGCCTATTTAGCTGCTCGGTACAGCGACCGGTTCTTGAGTAGGAATCAAGCCGTGTGTTTCGAGATACGTCAGAATTTTCGCGACGCTTTCTTCGACCGTTTCTTGGTGTGTATGCACCACAATTTCAGGATTTTCAGGGGCTTCATACGGGTCGCTGACACCGGTAAAGTTCGGGATTTCACCGGCGAAGGCTTTGGCATACAAGCCTTTCACATCGCGGTCGGCGCACACATCAAGCGGCGCGTGGACGAAGACTTCGATATAATTCGTGGTTTCTTTGCGGATATTCTCGCGGGCTTCGCGATAAGGCGAGATGAATGAGGCCAACACGGCGACACCATTGCGCGATAGCAATTTGGCGACGAACGTCACCCGTTCGATATTCATGTCGCGGTCTTCTTTGCTAAAACCAAGATCACGAGTCAATCCTTGCCGCACTGTATCCCCATCGAGACGTTCCACATACAAATCTCGATCTCGCAATTCTTTTTCTAGCGCGACAGCGATTGTCGTTTTACCTGCGCCCGAAAGTCCGGTCAGCCAAAGTGTAAATCCTTCGATATTTCTAGCCACAGTTATGTCTCCCTGAGCGTGTTCTATGTATCTGTTCTTGATTAACGCCTATTGTGCCGGAATCATGCCAGCAGCGCGTAAGTTTCGCGCAAGTCCTCATGTCTGTCAACTGTTAAAACCGGCGCACACTGATTTTGTGTGGAAAATGCAATGCAAAAAGGCAGCGATGTGGAAATGTGCAGCGCATATCATGATCGTTCGTTGCGTCTTTGTGTTGAATCTTGTGGTGTCCGTTTTATGTATGTACAATAATTGGGCCTTACGCAGTTTAGAAATTATCAGGCAACCAAAGCATAAATTCTCCACACGTAGACATAGTGGACATAGTGGCACCATTATCGCAGGTATTGCAGACACACCCAATCGATGCCGACATCCCAGACATACCAACCGACATTGATCTTTTTGCACATCCCCAAAACCGGCGGCACGACTTTCACCACAATCATACAACGCCAATACAAACGCAGCGAGGTTTATGCTTATGGGCCAGAGACCGCGCTGCGAGAAGCGTTCGATGCCCTGCCGTATGATAATCGCGCCAACTATCGATTAATCCACGGGCATTTTGGTTATGGCTTCCACGAGAAACTGCCCCAAGAGGTTGTTTACATCACGCTGCTGCGCGAACCACTCGCCCGCGCCCATTCGCATTATCATCATGTCTGCCGTACACCAGACCATCCCTTTCATCAACAAGCACAAGCGATGTCATTCGCTGAATTTATCGAGAGTGGCATATTGCGGCGTTTTGACAATGGCATGACGCGCATGTTGGCCGGTGTCGATGAAGACTTGCCATTCGGCGCTGTATCTTCTGAATTGCTCACACAGGCGAAAACAAATCTGCGTGACCACATCGCCTGCTTCGGCTTGCTTGAGTGTTTCGACGAGAGTATCGTGTTGCTGCGGCGGCGCTTCGGGTGGTGCATCGTGCAATATGCCCGCGCCAATGTCAATCGCGAACGCCCGTCTATCCCGCTAGACGAACGCAGAATTATTGAGCAGCACAATCAATATGATCTTGAACTGTATGCGTATGCACAGGCGTTGTTTGAGAATAGCATCGCACAACAAGACAAATCATTCACACATGAGTTGGCTATTCTCAAGTTACTCAATCCGACCTTCAGTGGTCATAGGGGTATGCAGTCTATTCGCGATATTTTCTTTGCAGTCTAATAAGCAACAAGTCTTCGCAACCAGAGGAGTCATTTTATGCGTAAAATTTTCGTTCGCTGGCTCATCGTGATGCTGTTTGTCGTATTGATGAGCACAGTCTTTATACCGATGACGCACGCTGCGACATTGTCCGTTTCGCCGGGTGGGACAATCGGCGCAGCCGACGCCTGCCCCATACCGGCGGACAGCCAAACCTACAATTCAGTCGATAAAGCGATTGAGTGCGCCGCGGCCGGAGACACGATAACGATTAATCCAGGCACATACACCGTTGGTGGCGTCGCTGCGCCACTCATCACCATCGATAAGAACTTAATCATTGTAGGCGCTGGGGCCGCTAATAACGTCATCCTGCAACCTTCAACCAACACTGGCAACAGTGGTGACGCACGGGCGTGGTTTCTCGTCAATGCGGGTGTCAATCTCACGGTGACAGACTTGACATTCGATGGCAACGGCCTCTCGATATGGCAAGCCTTCCGGCATCGTGGCAGTGGCGAATTTAATCGTGTTGCCTTCAACGATATTCAATTCCAACCGAGTGGCCCGTCGTATGCAGGGACGGCCATCGCCGCTTTTGGCAACGGCAATGTCAATGTGTTCAATTCGACCTTCACCAATATTGGGCGCATCGGCGTACAATATTTTGGTGCGGGTGTCACCAACGGCACTTTTAGGGACAACACTTATACTGGCAAAGGTGACGGCGACCATCTCGATTATGGAGTTGAAGTCGGCGCGGGTGCCAACGCGACGATTGAGGGCAATGTCATCAGTGGCAATCGCGGTGTCGCATCGGTCGATGGTTCGACATCCGCCGCGATTCTCGTGACGACATTTTTCGGTCCCGGCACATCGGCGACTATCGCAGCAGGGAACAATCTCAACAACAATACCAGTGGGGTCGCTATCGGTTTCGACATGTCGGATACCAGCACGGTGAACATCAACAACAACACGATCACGAACAACACTGCCAATGGAATCGGCGCGTCATCCGCGGGGACAGTGACGATTGCCAGCAACACCATCACCAGCAATGGCGATGGGATCGACCTCGCCAATGTCGCCAATGCGACGATTCAACGCAATCTCATCGACCAAAACGGCAGTGGTGTCGAACTTGCCAACACAAACGCGACCATCAACAATAACAACATTTTCGACTCGAATACGATTGGCGTCGATGTCAGCGATGCCACCAGTTCGGGGACGGTCATCAACAACAATCAATTTTGCAACAACACCCAATTCGGCGTGCAAAATCAAGCGGCGACGATTGTTGACGCCACCAATAATTGGTGGGGCGCGGTCGATGGCCCAGCGCCGGTCGGCAGTGGTGATGCTATCAGCGCGGGTGTGACTTTCAATCCATTCAATGCGATTAGTCCCGGTGCTTCGCCGTGTGCCTTGCAAACCAATACCATCGGCGGTTCATCATCCACTGGCGGAGAAACCGTCGTCGATGAAAGCGGCCCGGCGTTATGCAGCTTCTTCGACGGTTCAGTCAACGAAATCGTCCGCGCCGATGTCCCAGATTTGACGGTGACCGATGGTTCGGTCTTCTGCCGCGTGATCGCTGAGAACGGCAATTTCGTCACGAGTCAAGCAGAAATCGGGCATATCGCCGTGATTCAGCGCGGTGTGATTCAAGCAGTCGATGTTTTTGGTTTGCGGATGAATGGCGACCCCGCGCCGGACTTCAACGGTTTCGTCAATATATGCCTGCGTGGGACGGGGAACTTTTATTATCTGAGCGCGTTACAATCGCCGCGTGTGCCACAACGACTGTCGTCATCGCAGATGACTATCGCCGGGCAGACATTCACCTGCGCCCGCATCCCCGACGCCGGGACGGTTGTGCTGACGGAGAATTGATATTGCCCGCGAACTGTTACGCGCCTTTGAAAATAAAACGGTTCAATGTAAAGGTGCAGAGAAAATCAAAAGATTCAACGCAATTGCAGGGGCGACGCGCCGCGTCGCCCCTGCTGAAAGGCATGTTGGGGCATGGCTTACCATACCCGGTAATATCTTCATCCAAGCGAATTACGTAAACCTCTAAAAATGACTGATTGTTAACTCGATGATTCATCACCTTCGCCGCGTTCACCACCTTCGCCGCGTTCTTCACCTTCATCATTTTCTCCATTTTGAATACTTGGTGTATTCGCAAGCGAAGTGCGAAGACCTGTGATTAAAGCGTCCTTTTCTTCATCACTCAATTTGGCAGCAGGATGCAACACTTCATAGATTGAAAGCGGCATTGATCCATTCTCAATGGTTTCGCCGATTTCTTCAAATTCGACAAATCGATCTTCCGAAATGTTGAATTGGTCACGCCCCTCATTTGTGTCGTGAGCAACCAACCATGTAATCGGCGCGATGTACGAGTACCACGGCCAAGCTGTCTCGTTAGAATGGCAGTCTGCACAGGCTTGCCTCCACAATGCTTCGGTACGGTCGGAATCCCACTCGATATTATTGACGACTGGTGGATTAGAAATTTCCCACGCAGGGATCACAAATCGTGCGAACTGGATCACAACAAATATAATTACCCCCCCCCACAAAATTTGTTTGACATGATAGCGTGTATCGAAAAGCCTGCTGAACATATCCATCTCCTTTAGATTTTGATAATGTAATGGGTGGGTGTGTTCGGAATAGAAGTGGAGTTGCCAATTCTCGACCAGCAGATAACGTATATCCCGCCCTTATCCGAATTTGGTCATAGGGATATGATACTTGTATCTGTTTTCCAATTGTGGCAAGAGCGCTTCAAAATTCGAATACACCCTTGTGTGGCGGTGTGCTGTGATGCTTGTACCGTCAACGCAAGAGATGAATGATAAGACTCCCGATGGATATGCGTCAATCGGGAGTTTTTGACAATTTGAGGGTGTGTTTTTGAGGAATGTTCTTACTCGACGACAATATCTTCAACCTGCACGATGCCTTCTGGCGAGCCTTTCGCAATCGCGAGTTTGACTTCACCGATGCGGCGTGTGACTTGAATGCCGCGTGGGCAAGCCGTGGTGCAGTTGAAAATCGTCCGGCAGCGCCACACCCCATCGCCATGTGCGAGGATGTTGAGGCGGTCGGTCGCGGCTTGGTCGCGGCTGTCGAAGATGAAGCGGTGCGCCTGTACAATCGCCGCCGGGCCGACATAACGGTCGTTTGCCCAAAAACTCGGACACGATGTCGTACACGCCGCGCACAAAATGCAATTCGTCGTGTCGTCGAACAGCGCCCGGTCTTCGGCAGACTGCAAGCGTTCGCGGCCATCTTCGGGAACGGGGTCGTCGTTGATGAAGTATGGCATGACGGTGCGATAATGCTCAAAGAAGGGTTCCATATCGACGATCAAATCTTTGCGCACCGGCAAACCGAGAATCGGCTCAATCTGCACATGTTCGCCAACATCTTTCATCAGCAATTTGCAAGCGAGTTGATTGCGCCCGTTGATGCGCATCGCGTCCGACCCGCAAATACCGTGCGAACACGAACGGCGGAAAGCGAGTGTGCCGTCTTGCTCCCATTTGATGCGATGCAACATTTCGAGTACGCGGTCGGTCTCGGCGACGTCGGTCAATGTAAACTCTTGCCAATACGGTTTGGGATGTTCGGGGTCTTCGGGATTATAGCGTTTGATCTTAAACGTTACGTCCATAGATAATTGCCCTAGAAATTGTTTGATATAAGATTGCCGGTAGCAGTTCGCGAACCGCCCCTACAACAAAATTCTGTACGATTAATACACGCGCTCTTTAGGGACGAAACGGTCGTCCTCTTCAGCGAGCGAGAGATCAACTTTCTTATCGGTATTCAACCTGATCTTCGCATCTTTATTCGACGCGAGGGTGCCCCCTTCGCGATAGGCGAGGGTATGCACGAGCCAATTTGCGTCGTCGCGGTCAGGATAATCTTCGCGGCTGTGTGCCCCGCGACTTTCAGTGCGATTGACCGCGCTGACTGCCGTCACCTCTGCGAGGTCAAGCAAGCAGCCGAGTTCCCACGCTTCGGTTAAGTCGGTATTATACCGCGCACCGCGATCATCAAGCGCGAGATCATTCTCAAAGCGCTCGCGAAGTTCGCGCACCTCATCGACCGCTTCTTGCATGATCGCTTCGGTGCGGAAGACACCAACCTTGTCCATCATCAAATCTTGCATCGCTCGGCGCAATTCGCCCGGTCGCGTGTTGCCATCGCTGTTGCGGATGCGCTCGAATTCGGCTTCGATTTCGCTGCTCGCGTCATCCGGCACAGGCACAAAATCCGCACCTTTGACGAATTCGGCGATCTTCATGCCGCCGCGCCGCCCGAAGACAACGAGATCGACCAATGAATTGGTGCCGAGACGATTGGCGCCATGCACGCTGACACAAGCACATTCACCGGCAGAATACATCCCGGTTAAAACCGTCCCCTCTGCATCAATGACGACTTCAGCATCAAGATTCGTGGGGATGCCGCCCATCGCATAATGCGCGGTCGGATGCACGGGCATCGGTTCGGTCAATGGGTCAACACCGGCATAAGTGCGGCTGAGTTCGATGATTTCGCTGAGGGCGGTCAAAATGTGATGATTGTCGAGACGCCGTTCTTCACCCGCTTCGGCTAGGTAACGATTGACCGTCTCCGGTCGAATATCGAGATGGACATAGCGCTTGCCATCAATGCCTTTACCGTCGCGCAATTCGAGATAAATCGCCCGGCTGACGACATCGCGGCTTGCGAGGTCTTTGATAGTCGGCGCGTACTTCGTCATGAAGCGCTCGCCATGTTTGTTGAGCAAGACGCCGCCCTCGCCGCGCACCCCTTCGGTGATGAGCACGCCGAGTCCGTACAAACCTGTCGGATGGAATTGGTAAAATTCCATGTCTTGCAATGGGACACCGCGTCGGAAGACGACCGCATTGCCGTCACCGGTTAGGCTGTGGGCATTGCTCGTAATCGACCATACGCGCCCCCAACCGCCAGTTGCGAACATTGTCGCTTTGGCATGGAAAATATGAAATTCGCCCGTGCCGAGTTCCATCGCGACAACACCGGCGCATTTGCCATCATTCATGATGACATCGACGACATGATACTCGTCGAAGAAACGCACCTCGTTACGAATACACTGTTGATACAGCGTTTGTAAAATCATGTGGCCGGTGCGGTCTGCGGCGTGGCAAGCGCGCCGCACGGGTTTCTCGCCGAAGTTGCTCGTGTGCCCGCCGAAACGCCGTTGAGAGATCCGCCCTTCTTCATTGCGGTCGAAGGGCAGCCCCATGTGCTCTAACTCGACGACGGCGTCAACGGCTTCTTCGGCCAGAACATGCGCCGCATTTTGATCGGTCAGATAGTCGCCACCCTTGACGGTATCGTAGGCATGCCACAACGGGCTGTCTTCTTCCATGTTGCCGAGCGCCGCGCCGATACCGCCTTGTGCCGCGCCGGTGTGGCTGCGTGTCGGGTACAATTTGCTGACGACCGCCACACGAGCGCCGCCTTTGCTCGCATACAGCGCCGCCATCAATCCGGCACCACCTGCGCCGACAATGACGGCATCAAATTGATGCGTGTGTGCCATACAAAAAAACTCCTTGTAAAACCGAATATCGGTCGTGTGTAGGGGCATAGCATGTGTGCCCCTACGTAGGTGTTGTTGAATGAATTATGCTCTAATGCTATTCCGCGTGCAGATTTGCCATCGCTTCAGCAGCGAGTTGCACCGCGTCTTGATCGACATTCACAATCAACGCCGCCGCGCCGACGACGATTAAAATCACCGCCATGATGATGGTCGCGTACATCAAACCGCGCCGAATCGCTTCTTGCCGAGCGTAATCATTGAAGATATAGCGCAAGCCATTGAAACCATGTAAGACGACTAGCGCCAACAACGCCGCATCGTAAATGCGCCATATCGCCACCCCGCCGACGAGTGTGTTCCAACGGTCGTAAACAAATTCGACCGCCGTCCCTGTTTCGTTGACGCCGACGACACCGGTCGCCCCGGCGGCGACATGCCCGGCTGCTGTGATGTCGAAGACGCCTTGTATGAGGTGCATAATCGCGAGATGTCCGAAGACAAGCGGGATAATCAACATGCCGCTGATACGCATGTATGACCACCAAAAACGCTCGACTTTGCTGCCAAGTGGCCGGGTTCGGCTGCGTTCCGGCGTTGTTCTGCCGGTGAAAAATTCGTGGATGAATGAGAACAACAACGCCACCGCCACCGCGACACCGATGCCGATGATGAAGCGCAGCTGATTCAAGATAAGATCGACAAGTGGCACGAGGTCGGGCGATTCATCGCCAAAGTAGAAAGTGTTGACATGCCCAAACATGATGATGAACACCGGGATGAGGATCGCGCCGGTTGCCAGCAATACACCGAGCGCCGCCCGTTCCTGATGCTTCCACAATTCCGGACGATAATCGAAGACGACGATGCGCCAACCGTTGAGCGCATGATAGACGACCGCCGCGACAAGTGCAAACTCGCCGATGGTGAATAACGGCGTTTGATATTCAGCAATCGCCTGCACATACAAATCGGGGAAGAACACCGCCCATGATGTGTCGATAACATGCTGAATCAAAAAAAACAAGATTCCCAAGCCGGTTAAACGATGCAGCGCCCAGTTCAATTGACCAAACGCGCCCTTATAACGCAATGTTTCCGTCACTGTGAGGACAAGAGAAGACAAATTAATTCCCTCCTGAAGAAGCACAAGGGGTGAAGAATACCATTAAACAGCATTAGATTTTGCGCAGTTGGCCTATACTCATGAATATTGTAGCGGTACTGCCCCCGCACAATAGCAATCAAGCAGAGTATATCGCAACTGTGTTATGTCTAACAATGTGCCTATATGATAACACGTCGCTAGGCAGTCTGCCAGAATTCAGATGTAACCAATTAGACGATGCGATTAGCACATTGCTGACTTCATGTGCTTAATACTTGTGATGTCGTCACTATCACATCAGTTCACAAGCCGTGCTATACTCTGTGCTATTGTGACCACCTCACATATTTAGGAAAACAACATGACTGACTTGACCGACCTCACCATGAGCGCTGCGCTCGACAAATTGCGCAGCCGCGAGATTTCGTCCGTTGAACTCACTCGTGCTTATCTCGACCGCATCGACCAATACGAAGATACGATTCAAGCGTACTTGACCATCACCCGCGACAAAGCGCTTGCGGATGCGCAAGCGGCGGATGAAGCTCGCACCGATGGCGATGACCGGCCCTTGCTCGGTATTCCTCTCGCGATAAAAGATGTGCTGTCGACGAAAGATATTGAGACAACTTGTGGCTCGAAAATTCTCAAGGGTTATGTGTCCATTTTCGATGCGACCATCATCAGCCGCTTGTATGATGCCGGAATGATTCTGCTCGGCAAAACGAATATGGATGAATTTGCAATGGGGTCATCGACGGAGAATTCGGCCTATCAGATCACGCATAACCCGTGGGATTATGAGCGTGTGCCCGGTGGCAGCAGTGGTGGCAGCGCGGCGGCGGTCAGCGCGAGGCTTGCGGCGGGGGCACTCGGTACGGACACCGGCGGCAGTATCCGGCAGCCGGGCGCGTTTTGTGGCATCGCGGCGCTCAAACCGAGTTATGGACGGGTCTCGCGTTATGGTCTCATCGCGTTCGGTTCATCGCTCGACCAAGCCGGGCCGATGGCGAGATCGGTCGAAGATGTGGCGCGGATATTGCAAGTCATCGCCGGGCACGACCCGCTCGACTCGACGAGTATGCCGCTTGATGTGCCCGATTATGTCGCGTCGTTGACCGGTGACATCAAGGGACTCAAGGTCGGCATCCCACAAGAATATTTCGTCGCGGGGATGGATGAGGATGTCGAGGCGGCGGTGCGGGCAGCGATTGCGCAACTTGAGTCGCTCGGCGCGGAACTCGTCGAGGTCAGCCTGCCACATACACAATACGCTGTGCCGACGTATTATCTCATCGCCCCGGCAGAAGCCAGCGCGAATCTCGCTCGCTATGACGGCATCCGCTTCGGCCCCCGAGTTGACAAAGGCGAGATGTGGCCAACATATCGTGCCACGCGTGGCGAAGGCTTCGGCGCGGAAGTCAAGCGGCGGATTATGCTCGGCACTTACGCGCTTTCCGCCGGGTATTACGATGCCTATTATGGCAAGGCGCAGGCCGTGCGCACGCTCATCAAGCAAGATTTCGACAAGGCATTCGAGCAGGTCGATGTCCTCGCCGCGCCGGTGACACCGATGACGGCCTTCAAAATCGGTGAGAATATTGACGACCCGCTCAAGATGTACATGACCGACGCGCTGACGCTCCCGGCGAGTCTCGCGGGCGTCGCCGGGTTGAGCGTGCCGTGCGGCTTTGATCGTCATAATCTGCCCATCGGCCTGCAACTCATCGGCCCGGCGTTCAAAGAAGAAGTCGTGCTGCGCGTCGGTCATGCCTATGAGCAATCGACGAAGTGGCACTTGCGGAGACCGGAAATCAAATGTAAATAATGAATACACTTTTATTTTAGGAGATTGTGCATCATGTTGGTAAAAACAATTTTACGTATTGCACTTCTATCTGCACTTCTATTGATTTCGTTCAATATCTCTGTGGAAAATGTTGGAGCACAAGATGTGTTATCTTTTTCCTGTGAAGGTAATGGCAACCTATTGGTTATTTATTTGTTTCCATCCACTGTTTCTGACTGGGAAGAGCATGTTCATTTTATTTCTAATATTGCCTGCGATGTGAATGATTTCTGGATGTCGTTTGGCTTGGGGGAAGTATATTCACCACCGAGTTATATTCTTCACGAATTTTCAGGGATTACGCCCCCAATATATGCAGGAAATAGGCAAGAATGTGAGCAACCTCCGCCAAAAGGAGTTTACGCCGCATATTATTGTGCTGATGCACTTGATGCACCAACAGTAAATCACGGAATTATTTTGAATCGAGATGTTGTTCTGGAGGCCTTTAGAAATTTTGGGCCAATTGCTATAGCGGATACTCTTGGTCATGAGTGGGGACACCATATTCAGTGGATTTTGTTAGAAGACAACGCTACACCAGAATTAGAGGCAGATTGTTATTCCGGTGCATACATTAGATATGCGATAGATAATCCGGATCGTACTCGCGTCGATTTCACAGAAGCAGATTGGCGTACTTTTCAACAAAATCTGTTGGAAAAATCAAATCAATTGGTTGATTCTTCAGAAGAGGCTTCTACTTGGGAGGGTATTACATACGGTCAACGGCATGATGCAATACTGGAAGGTTTTAATAATGGAATAACCGCTTGCATTGAACTACCACTAGATGATGTTCGAATGGAAATTGAACCACTCGCCGAAGAAATCGAGGTTCCTCCCGACAATCTCCTCGACCTTATCTTCGTCATCGATACGACTAGCAGCATGGAAGACGACATCGACGCGGTGAAGCGTGAAGCCGTCAATGTCATCAACGCGGTTGCTGCGAGTGGCAATGACTGGCGCATTGGAATCGTCACCTATCGCGACCAACCGATATCACCGTATGGCGAACCAGGCGATTATGTCTCGCGAGTTGAAACAGGTTTCTCAATCGATCAAGGTGCCATTACCACAGCCATCAATGGGATAACGGTTGCCGGTGGTGGTGATGCACGCGAAGCCGTCTTCTCTGGCTTGATGACGGCGATTGAATTTCCGTGGCGAGATGGTGCGCAGAAGGTCATCATCTTGATGGGCGACGCGCCGCCGCACGATCCCGAACCGGTCACGGGCTTCAGCCGAGATTCTACTTTGCAAGCGGCTTTTAATGTTGACCCAGCAAACGTCTTTCCGATTCTGATTGAGAATAACGAAGACACACGCGCTGCATTTCAAGCGTTGGCGGACGGCAGTTCGGGTAGATTGTTCAACGCGCAGTCATCTGCCGAAGTCGTCGATACCATTTTGGCAACTATCGGTAGTGTCACCGGCGATCCGATTCTTGCTCAACTCCTAACAGTAGGAGACCGGGCGCGTGTTCGAGTTTACGCCGATGGTCTAAGTTTGCGTACAGCACCGAACAATGCGGCCCCAATCATTGAAAATATTCCCAGTGGCGAAGTGGTTACAATTACATCCGAACCACAATATAGTGATTCACTTATTTGGTGGGGTGTACAAACCGCAAATGGCAACGAAGGCTTTGCTGTAGAAGCTGCCGATGGTATCACGACACTGATTCCATTAGCAGAGGGCGAATCCGGCCCGGAAAAAGTTTGTACGCTTGTCACGCTACAAGGAGTCAATCTGCGCACGGGTCCCGGCACAGAATTTCGGCAACCAGCGAGTCGTGATGCGGGTGTTGAATTATTTGGCGAAGCACAAGCAGTTGGGTCAGATGGTTTCATCTGGTGGCGGACATTCGAGACATTATGGGTACGGTCGGATTTGGTACGCGAGTTTGGTGATTGTGATAGTCTGCCGATAGTTGAATAGGTATCGGCCCGGCGTTCAAAGAAGAAGTCGTGCTGCGCGTCGGTCATGCCTACGAGCAATTCACTGAGTGGCATCTGCGGAGACCGGAAATCAAGCGTGGTGGAAAATGAACATTTATCAGATTACAATTCTGCTATCGAAAAACTCATAATTCAGGTGACATGATGACGACTATGCGTTGGTCTAAGTTAATTGTTATAAATATCCCTTTGCTTTTAGTGATAAGCATTTCTGTTGCACTATCCCAACAAACAAACAATCCATCACCAACTGCACAGAAATGGATTTCCGAAGCCAACCAATTATTTGATATTGATGTAAGTGAATTACCTCAAGAGCTTGCGAATGATCCTAGTGTACAAGCTGTTTACATCCCACTTGAAGGAAATCGACGTATAACCTGTGCTTATGCAGAACTATATCTCAGCAATCCAGAATTATAT
>RFIA01000402.1 GCA_003695675.1 Chloroflexota bacterium | reverse complement strand
GCTTCAAGCAGGCTGTTGGAGGGCAATTTTAGACAACTTGGTGGTTTTTGTGCCCCTAAACAGTGCCCTTCGGGGTACTTGTCTTGCCCGGTAGCCGGAGACTTCAGTCTCTGGCGGCATCAAACGATTGTCTATCTTAAACATCGAACGTCTCTTGCCACAACATACGTTAAAAACCGACCCCTGAACCCCCCGACCCCCTCTCCACGTGCGGGGAGGGGGAGAAAAGGCGAAACGGTCGCCGTACAAGTCCCCTCCGTAGGGCAGTGTCTACGCGCGGTGACCGCAGTGTCTACGCGCGGTAAGGATGGGGTTGGGCGCAAAACGAGTGTCTCGAAACAATTGAGGCTTAACTTGATACGCAAAAACACGCTCTAGGCTAACGGAACGCTTTTCGTAGGGGCGGCAAGCCGTGTCCTTACAAACGACACCTGATCGGATTGAATTGTTAGCCTGCATCAGCAGACTGGACAGTTTGACAGCTGAATGTCGAGACATCCGGTGATGTTAGGGGCGCGAGGTCAACACGATTTCACGTTCCAACTCTTCGCTGCCGTTATGAATGATGGTCACTGTGATGGTGTCTCCCGGCAGGGTATTGCGTGCGAGTTGCGAGATTAAATCGTCCATGCCCTTGACCGGCGTACCGTTGATGGCGGTGATCACATCACCGACCGGCGCGGTGGATTGGCCTATGATCCCACTCAACGAAGCCGGCCCGCCGGGAACGGCATTGGTCACGACCACGCCGCGCGTGTCATTCGGCAGATTTAATTCCTGAATCAAATCGAGCGTGACATCGCTGCCGGAGATGCCGATATAGCTGTAATTGACGACTCCGTTCGCGATTAATTCATTGGCGACGCGCTGGGTTAAATTACTGGGTATGGCAAAGCCAACGCCCGAACTCACCCGCGCCCGGCTCAAGATTTGCGAATTGACACCAATCACGCGCCCTTCGAGGTCGAGCAACGGGCCGCCGCTGTTGCCGGGATTAATCGCCGTATCGGTTTGAATGACGCCGCCGACCGAAAAATCGCCCAATCCTCGAATCGTGCGGTTGAGGCCGCTGATGATGCCGCTCGTCAATGTCCAATTTTGACTGAACGGGCTGCCGATAGCAATCACCGGTTGCCCGACTTGCAGCGCATCCGAGTCGCCAAATTCGACTGGGAATAAACGCTCTGGCGGTAAGTCGACGTGCAGCACCGCGAGATCGGAGTCTGGGTCTAAACCAACGATTTCGGCTTCGACGAGTGTGCCGTCAAAAAATTCGATTTCAATGCGCGAGGCGTCGTCGACGACATGATTGTTGGTGACGATGTGGCCGTCTTGGTCAATCACAAACCCTGAACCCCCGCCGGTGACTTCTCGATTACGGAAATCGACCGTCACGGTGATAGCAACCACCGATGGGCTAACATCTTCGTAGACCTGTGTGAATTCTGCGAAAATATTGACCGGTTGGGCAACCGTGCCATCCTGTGCGGACAACATCCCGGCGCCAAGAACACTCATCGTGAGGATAATGAGTACAATCGGGAGGACGCGCTGCCATAATCGAGTTCGCATGGTGAATTCCTTCTGCTTTTCTAACAGTTTAACATACAATATTGCTCGTGCCTGCAAAACCGATAAACCAACAGTTGATGTGAACGGTAAAACACGAATCGCAAAACAACAAATCGTCACACACATCTGACGCACCGCCACATCCGGATATTTCTTCCCGATGAATGCGCGGCACAAGATGTTATCAATCACTCATTTTGTCAACTCGCGAGCGCCTCTTGAATCGCCGCGTTCAAAATCTCTGGGCTGGCGTTGAAGATACGTTGTTCGTCGCCATCTCGCGTCCTGATGAGCCACGATGGTGTGCCCGGCAAACCGAGATTGCGGGCGCGGTTGTTGTCATAGGCGACGGTGTCTTCATGTGTACCGGCATCGGCACATGCTTGGAGCGCTTCTTTATCAAGGCCAAGCTGCCCGGCGAAGTTAATGATTTCGTCCTGCGACGCGCCCGGACGAATAATCGTGTATAGGGCGTCGTGTAGGGTCCAGAACTGCTCTTGTCCTTGATCGAGGGCACACTGCGCAACCGCCGCCGCCATTCGATCATAACGCGGGTTGATGACCGGGAAGTCGCGGAAGATGAAATTCACCCGTCCGGCGTATTGTTCCAATATGTTCTCAACGATACCGGCGTTGTGCCACGCCCGGCATGACGGACAGGCGAATGCGCCATACTCAATGATCGACACTTCGGCATCCGGATTGCCGCGTACTGGGTCGAGGTCGAGTCGTTCTTGTGGCACACTCGGCACAGAAGTGCCGCTGTTGCCCAAAGCGAAGAAGGCGATGGCCGCAATACCGACGATGCCAAGCAACCCGGCGATGACACGCTGCCGCATTTGATTTTGTTTGCCGCGTCGCGATGAGCGCCGCCTGCTCGACGATGTGTTCTGGCTTTTCGGCGGGGGCGACGGAGCGGCGACTTTCGCTTTTTCCGACACAGCAGAGTCCGGCTCAGAATCTACATCGCTTTCGGTTTGTTCTTGTGCTTCTTTCAACGCAACCGGCGGTAGACTCGCGCTACCTTTTTTGCTGCGCTTCTTTTTTCGTTTACGTTTTGCCATTCGCTATTCAACTCCCGCAATGATGAAATTTTTATCGTCATTTTGATCGATCATCAGACTATGGTTATAACATTTTGTGGGGAGGTGCAACAGACCGGACTCGTGCATTTGGATAAGAACAAGATGAGTATTTCGCCCCCAAGCAGATCGCACACTTTGCCCCGTATCATTTGACGATGGCGCGGCGCGATGTATTACTCGGCATGTAGAGATTAAGTAGACACAGTCCTCTGGCGCGTAGACACTGCCCGACAGAGGGGACTTGCATGGCGACCGTTTCGCCCTTTTCTCCCCCTCTCCGCGTGCGGAGAGGGGGCCGGGGGGTGAGGTTTTCCCGCGTGCGGAGAGGGGCCGGGGGATGAGGGTGGAAAGCATTCATCCTCAAGTTGATGCACAAGGCGCACGCTCCGTCCCAACGGATTTTCGCTCACATCAGCCGCAACACATACCCCAAACGCAGCGCCGCCCGCTCGACCAATTCATCGGCGCGGGTGATGGCCTCCGCAAGTGACATCGGCGCGGTGACAATCGGCAGCGCGGCTTGCACGCCCGCCTCGTGCAGCACAGCATCATCGACATTGAGTCCGCCGACAATCGCGACCGTCGGCACATCGTATTCGCGGGCGAGTCTCGCCACGCCAATCGGCCCCTTGCCGGAGATGGTCTGCGCGTCCATTTGTCCCTCGCCGGTGATGACGAGATCAGCCGTCGGCAGATGCGCCGTGAATTGATTGTGTGCCAAAATCAAATCGATGCCCGCTTGAATCTCGCCGCCGAGAAACGCCATCAACCCCGCACTGAAAGCCCCCGCCGCGCCACCGCCTTCAACATCGCGCACATCGACGCCGAGCTGCTCATGCACAAGTGTGAAGAAATGGCGCAGGTTATCATCGAGCCGCTTGACTTGCTCGCGAGACGCGCCTTTCTGCGGGGCATAAACGTATGCTGCGCCGCGTTCGCCGAGCGTCGGGTTATCGACATCCGACGCGACAATCACCTCGACCTCGCGCCAACGCCGGTCAAGCTGCGAGACATCGATGGTGTGCAGGCGGTCGAGTCCGCCGCCGCCGGGCGGGACAGGCTCGCCATGTGCATCGAGCAATTTGACACCGAGCGCTTGCATACACCCCGCGCCGCCGTCGGTCGTCGCGCTGCCGCCGAGTCCGATGATGAAGCGTCGTGCGCCCTGCTCAAGCGCCGCTTGCAGCAGTTGCCCCGTGCCATACGTCGAGGCCGCCATCGGGTCAAGTTCGTCATCGGCGACGAGTTCGAGTCCCGACGCGAGTGCCATCTCGATGATGGCCGTCTCGCCGCCGTCGATGAGTCCGTAAGCCGCTTCGATCTCGCGTCCAAGTGGGTCACACACCGTCATTGTGATGCGCTGCCCGTCCGCACTGCCCGCGAGAAAGGCATCGAGTGTGCCATTGCCGCCGTCCGCAATCGGCAGCAAGCGCACATCCGCGCCGAGACCCGACCGTTCGAGTCCACGAGCGATGGCCTGCGCCGCTTCAGTCGCCGAGAGGCTGTGCTTGAATGCACCCGGCGCGATCAAAATTTTCATGATGAATCCATTTTGTAAAATAACGTGAGTTTTGCTTAAGCAATTTCTGCGAGATTGGGTAGGAATTTCGGCTCAAAATGTACAAATAGCTAGGTTGTGTTGACATTTCAGCGCTTG
>RFIA01000060.1 GCA_003695675.1 Chloroflexota bacterium | reverse complement strand
GTTGTCATTGCTCGCGCCGATGGGCGGCGAGGTCGCAGTGCTAGGATTGATGATAATTGCGGAGACGGGCGCAATCGGCAAATTGCTGCAATCCCCGCTAGACTGCACATCCGCCGGGAAGACCCACGCCTCGTCGATGGTGGGGAAATAATCGGTCACATCGAGCTTCCACCACGAATTGCCTTGCCGGTCAACATTTTGTCCGACAACAGGAAAATCCGTGTCCGCAGGCAAGAAAATTCGCACATCGCGATTCGTGCCGGGCCCGACTCGCACCCGAACCAAATTGCTGCCATTGGTGCGTACCCGACACATCATCGCTGTTTCTTGCGCTGCATTTGCCATTTCATCTGTGGAAGACGCAGACGCCATCGCAGATGTAGGCAGCGACTCGAATCCGATTGGGCAGCGCGGCACGCCTGCCGGGCAAAATTCAACCAGCGAGTCGTTGACGGGAATGTTGATCGTCCGAAACATTTGCGTCACGGGATCATACCAAAAAATATCCGACAATGTGATTCGTTGTTTGATAAGCCGATTCGGATATTGGTCGATAATATCGATACATTCTTGTGGCAGGCGGTCGTTGTTGTCTACCAATTCTAAATGAAAGCAAAACGGTGTCCGCAAGCCAGAATCCAAATAAGCGCCCGGGAAGAAGCTGGTAAATTCGTAGCGTTGGATCACCCCATCTCTGCCAATCACCTCAAATACGAGATTGCGCAGCGTCTCCGGTTCTTCGCGATTCGGGTCGCCCGGCACAATAATCGTGAGCGTTTCCCGCGTTGGCAGCAAAATGAATGGCGACAAAGGATAATCTCTCATGCGTTCGGGTTCATTATCTGATTGTGCAAAACTTGCGTTGACGGTCATCAGCAATATCAAGATGACAAACAAGCCGACGAATGTGTTGCGAGTCATACCCTTACTCCATACGAGCGTTTTGGTGAGCGTGATCAAAGTGGATTGCCATGTACGCTTCGATTGTATGCTGAGTCAAGGGGTTAAGAAAATCCAACTATGGTACTTTTTGATGCAAAAATAGCAGCCAAGCGTTGGGGTAATCCTTCAGGGCATTGCACGCAATGCCCCAACAGCACGATTACTCTGCTTTGGCGCTAGGGGAATCAAAATAGAGCAGAAGATTGCATCTGCTCTATCAGTCGCTGCGGCATGGATGGCGTTATGTCAAGCGTGCATGGATGGTGTCGGCGAGTTCGTCTCGCGCAATTTTCATCTCATCGCCGTTGTTGAATTGCTTCAGTGTGACGATGCCTTGCTCGATTTCGTCTGTGCCGAGAATGACGACGAACGGAATGCCTTTACGATTGGCATAAGTCAATTGCCTGCGGAGATTTCTGTCCTGCATGTACAATTCGGTCTTGATACCGGCCTCGCGCAATTCGGCAGTCAGTTTGACAGCTTCGTGACGTGTCTCGTCGCCGAAAACCGTGACTAACACATCGACGACAGTGTTGTTGATATGCGCCGGATATAGGTCAAGTTCGTCCATCAAGTCGATGATACGCTCGATACCGAGCGATGCGCCCGTCGTCGGCAAACTCTCCCCTCGGAAGAGACCGATGAGGTTGTCGTAGCGTCCGCCTCCTGAAATGCTGCCGTAATCCGTGTCGATGATGACTGTCTCGAAGATTGGGCCGGTGTAATACCCCAAACCGCGCACCATCGTGAAATCGAATTCGTAATATTCACTTGGGATACCGGCGGCTTCAATATAAGTCACAAGCTCGCGCAATTCACGCAAGCCTTCTTGCGCGACTTCAAGATGACCGAGCGAAGCCTCCAAATGGTCGAGATTTTCCAAACCCGGTTGATGGGCTTGCAGCAAGGGCATCATGCGCCCGATAACATCTTTATCGATACCCCGATTGTACAATTCTTCGCCGACCCCATCGGCGCCCACTTTGTCAAACTTGTCCACACTACGATACAAGTCGGACAATTGGCCGTTCTCTAGGCCCGAATATTGACCGATAGCGGTCAACAATTTGCGATTGTTGATCTTGACACGAAATTGCGGGAAGTTCAAGCGTCGCAATATCGTCACCACGAGGCTGACAATCTCGGCATCGGCGACCATGTCCGGTATGCCCACAATGTCGGCATCGCATTGATAAAATTCGCGATAACGCCCGCGCTGCGGTTTTTCGCCGCGCCATACCGGGGCGATATGATAGCGCTTGAATGGCAATGCGATGTCGTTGTAGTGTTGGGCGACCACCCGCGCAAGCGGCACGGTCAAGTCATAACGCAGCAACAACTTATCTTTATCTTTGCTGCCCTTGTGGTAAGCGCCGTACATCAGGCTTTCGGCCTCGTCACCGTATTTGCCCATCAGCGTTTCCGACAATTCGAGCACCGGGGTTTGCAGTGGCTCAAAACCATAGAGATGGAACACGTCGCGCACGATGTTAAAGACATACTCGCGTTTGAGCATTTCGCCGGGCAAAAAGTCCCGCATCCCTCTTGGCAAGCGGGGTTTAATCCTTTTCGTCGTGACTTCTGATTCTGTAATCGGCATGAATTCCCCTGTAAATATGCAAAAAAGCGCAGACCAACGCCCGCGCTTTGCATGATTTCAAACCCGGTGATTGGTCGCGCTATAAATTGCTACGGGTGATGGTTAATGCGAGTTTCCAACATTGAAAACGACTGCACTTCTCTACTTCCGGATGAAGTATAAATTAAAGTGTAATGGATTGCAATCATTATTTTACCGTCAAATGCGTGTGGTCATGAGTCCAATACAAATGGTCATGTAAGGAATGTGCGATCATCGGCTTCGACATAATACGACGTTGATTGTCGGCAGGGTTTTCTCTACAAGCCGACATGCCGTATGGCTGGCTAGCAATCAAGGTAATGTGATCAATACATCAATACATAGTAAGGATTATGGAGCTTATTCGATGATAGACTTTTCACCTGTTGACAACAAAGAGATGCAATTGCTCGAATTCTCGAAGAATTTCTCGCTAGAGGATTTGCACAAAGCCACCGATGAGTCGATTGACACATTGCTGGACATGATTTCCGATTGTACCGACGCCGATATTGTTTTCGAGCCTTATGACCCCGAAGCCAACGACCCCCATGCCGTCGAAGGTGAAGAGCATATCGGCTGGACGCTCGGCCATCTCATCGCCCATGTGACGGCGAGCAGCGAAGAAGGCGCGGCCTTCAGTTCATTGCTCGCACGCGGTATCCCGGCCAAAGAACGCCCGCGTTATGAAACCCCATGGCGCGACATGAACACGAAAGAAAAGTGTATTCAACGGCTCGAAGAAAGCCGCCGGATGCGCCATGCTTATCTCGATACATGGCCGGACGAACCGTTCCTCGATGTCTATCGCGATGTCTCGGAGCGTTTCATCGAAGTCTTCGGCAATCTCAATGCCCCGGCAGCATTTTTGTTCGGCCTCAAGCACGAAATCGGTCACTACGACCAAATCCGCGAGGTCAAACGCCAAGCGTTCGCCGCACGCGAGGCGACACCATAACTTTATCGCGTGACACTCGGGGGCGGTTCGCGAGCCGCCCCTACAAATTGCGCGTTACCGCATTATTCGCCCGTTTCCCGAAATGCCCTCACCGATTAAAATTTGCAGCACGATTCCCATTTTTGATCTATACTGAATACAAACCTTTCAATCTGCGTTGAATTGTTGATTTTCTTTGCATCCTTTGTGATTGATCCGTTTATTTTCAAGAGAATTTCTAAAGGAGTCGTCTATGTCACTGCGCATCCGCTCACCGAAGATCGTTCTTCTATTATTGACCGCTGTGTTGATGTTGGCGTTGGTGCCGCTTGTCGGCGCTCAAGCCGACGCCGATAGTTACACCGTCCGCGCCGGAGATACCCTGCAATCTATCGCCAATTTGTTCAATATCACAACCGACGACATCATCCGCGCCAATGGCCTCGCCGGGCCGACACTGCGAGTCGGGCAAGTGCTCATCATCCCGCCAGAGGGCGGCGCACAAAATCCACAGACATATACCGTCGCGCCGGGCGACAACCTACGCAGCATCGCGACACGCTTCGGCGTCGAGTTGGATGCGCTGCTCCAGATGAATAATATGACCGAGACGAGTCTCATCTTTCCCGGTCAGGTGTTGCAAATCCCGCCGATTGGTGGGCCGACACAACAAGCTGCAACGCCGCAACAGCAGGTTGTCGTCGGCACACACACCGTCGCTTATGGCGATACGATTAACAATATCGCTCGGCGCTACAACGTTTCGGCAGATGCCATCATCGCGCAGAACGCACTCGTTGACCCGAACCACATCTTTCCCGGCCAAGTGCTGCAAATCCCGGGCGCGACCGGCCCCGCATTCGGCACCGGCGGCCCGGTTGTCGTCCAAAATTTCACGCCGATTGCACGCGGCAGCATCTACATCGTGCAGCCGGGCGACACCATGCTCAATATCGCCGCGCGCGCCGGGTTGAGTCCGTTCACCATTGCGCAGGCCAATGGCATCTTCAATTTGAACGCGATTTTCTTCGGGCAGCGTCTCTTCATCCCATAAGCGCATTCACCCGAGCGCGTGCTATAAACGGATGAGATGCCGCCAGAGACTGAAGTCTCCGGCTACCGGGCAAGACAAGTACCCTGAAGGGCACTGTTTAGGGGCACAAAAACCACCAAGTTGTCTAAAATTGC
>RFIA01000059.1 GCA_003695675.1 Chloroflexota bacterium | reverse complement strand
GCAATTTTAGACAACTTGGTGGTTTTTGTGCCCCTAAACAGTGCCCTTCAGGGTACTTGTCTTGCTCGGTAGCCGGAGACTTCAGTCTCTGGCGGCATTTTCCACAACTCCGCATGTGCGGAGAAGGGAGAAAAAAGCGGAACGGCCGCTATACAAGTTTACTGATCGCGATTTTGCGCATCGACGACCGCCACAGCCGTCATCGCCACGATGTCCTCGACTTCATCACCGGCTTGCAAAACATGCACTGGCGCACCGATACCGACGAGAATCGGGCCAATAGCATCGGCGTCCGTCAAGCGTGCCAACAATTTATAGGCGATATTGGCCGAACTTAAGTCCGGAAAGACGAGCACATTGGCATCTTTGACACGGCTGAACGGATAGCGCTCGTCCACAATCTCGGCGACAACAGCTGTGTCGGCCTGCATCTCACCATCAATTTTGACATCCGGTCGGCGTTTTTGCACGATTTCAACCGCTTGCGCGACTTTGTTGGAGAACGGATGGGGCGCACTGCCGAAATTCGAGAATGAGAGCATCGCCACTTTCGGGTCGATTTCGAGTGTGTTGCCCAACGATTTTGCGAAGTCGGAAGCGAGGATGGCAATCTCGGCCAATGTTTCGGCATCCGGGTCGATGTTGACAGTCGCGTCGGTGAATAAATAGACGCGCCCTTTGATAATCATCAGGTAAACCCCACTCGCCCGTTTGGTGCCCGGACGGGTGTGGAAGATTTGCAATGCCGGTCGAATCACATCGGGATATTCATACGTCAAGCCGCTCAAGAATGTGTCGGCATCGCCATTCTTGACCATCATCAGGCCGAAGACATTAGGATCGCGCAAATGAATCCACGCCCGCGCATCATTCACACCTTTGCGTTGTCGCAATTGATAATAGGCTGTATGATAACGTAACCGTTCTTCGCGGTTATTCGTATTATGAATCTCGGGGTCTAGGTTGAGGCCGAGTTCTTTGATAATCGCGTGGATGCGGTCTGGCCGACCGAGCAAAATCGGCGTGCCGATGCCCTCATCTTGCACAATGGCCGCAGCCCGGATAATTTGCGGTTCCTCGCCTTCTGCGAAGACGACGCGCTTTTTCGTGCCGAGTTTCGCCCGGCTGATGATGTTGTTGCGCACTTGTTGGCCGACCCCTTGCCGCCGAATCAACACATTGCGATATTCGTTGATATCGCGGCCACGACGCGCCACGCCGGTATCTATCGCCGCCTGCGCCACCGCCGGGGCCACCCACAACAACACGCGCGAGTCGAGCGCCGTTGGTATCAAATACTCGCGACCAAATTTGAGCGACGTGAGGCCATAAGCGGTCAACACGCTGTCCGGCACATCCTCTTTGGCGAGCGCAGCCAACGCTTTGGCGGCAGCCATCTTCATCTCTTCGTTGATCGACTTCGCGCTGACGTCCAATGCGCCGCGAAAGATGAACGGGAAACCGAGCACATTGTTGACCTGATTGGGATAATCGCTGCGCCCGGTGGCGACAATCGCGTCGGGGCGCACTTCAAAGGCAAGTTCCGGTTTGATTTCGGGGTCGGGGTTGGCGAGTGCGAAAATCAACGGGTCTTTCGCCATCGTCTTGACCATGTCTTGCGTCAACACATCCGGCACAGACAGGCCGAGAAAGACATCCGCCCCCTTGACGGCATCTTCTAATGTGCGGGCGTCGGTCTCGTTGGCAAATTGCGCCTTATATTGATTCAGGCCTGCTTCGCGACCTTTGTAAATCACACCCCGCGAGTCCACCATGAGGATATGCTCGCGTTTGATGCCGAGCGAGATGTAAAATTCACCGGTCGCGATGGCGCTCGCGCCCGCGCCCGAAATCACAACGCGCATATCTTCGAGCTTCTTATCGACGATTTCAGCCGCGTTCAGCAACGCCGCGCCGGAGATAATCGCCGTGCCGTGTTGGTCATCATGAAAGACGGGAATGTCGAGTTCTTCCTTCAAACGGCGCTCAATTTCAAAACATTCCGGCGCTTTGATGTCTTCGAGATTGATGCCGCCAAACGTCGGCGCGATAGCGCGACAAACAGCAATCATCTCCTCAACAGTGTCGGCATTGACTTCAATATCAAAGACATCGACATCAGCAAAACGCTTGAAGAGGACGCCCTTGCCTTCCATGACCGGTTTCGCCGCCAATGCCCCGCGATTGCCAAGACCGAGTATCGCACTGCCGTTTGAGACGACGGCGACCAGATTGGCTTTGGCCGTATAATCAAAAACACTCAAGGGATTGTCCGCCACTTCCAACACAGCCTCGGCCACACCGGGCGAATACGCCAGCGTGAGATGATGTTGTGTCGTCAGGGGTTTGGTTGCAACAACTTCAATTTTGCCGGGACGCCCCTTGCTGTGGTAGTCCAGCACATCTTGCTTGGTGAAAGCCATATTTTTATTACTCCTATTCAATGGAACGCTCATCTTGATTGCTAGACCGCAATTCGGAGGTTAATCCGCTTCGCTAAGCATACTATCGCTCAAATCTTGCTCGCATTCCCATGTTAGACGTTACACATTTGAGCAGTCATTGTTCACTAAATTCGAGCATATATTGCTCGGCAAACGGTCTTACTCCATTCACAAAAGCAGCGTCACTGTATTGTAACGCCAATCAACCAGATAGCGAATCCGTTGTAGTCCACGCTTATAAAGCGCCCTCAGTTCAAAATGTGTGGTGGGTTATAACCACACACTGAAAAAATAACAACAGAAAGATTAGTGTTAGAGAAACTAAACTTCTGAATTTTTCCTTAATTTACTGTGGTTTTCATTGTGCTATCTCAACTTTTCCTTTATTATGAGATCATCCTTAAGAATTGATCAAAATTTTTTACCCGGAGGATTTTTATCATGACACATACACGCTTTGAAAAATACGCCGCCGTCGAAGTCAATGATTATGCCGATGAACAGCTCAATTGGACGCAATACACCCACGATGCACTGCTCAATCTGCATGATACACTGTATACACGGATGCGTAAACAGCGCTGGGAATTGGTGCCTTTCAAACACCGAACCGGCGTCATCAGCAACTACTCCGTCAGTTGCGGCGAGGATCATACACTCGGCGCACTCGCGTATGTTCGCCCACACGAACAATCGATCCTCGTCGAGCAATTGATGGGCAAAGACAACTGCCGCACATCTGCCGACCTCAATATTCACTGCCATCCCGTCATCGAACTGCGCGTCACCCCCGAATATTTCTCGGTTGAGTTAATCCTGTCGCCCTTCGCGTGGTGGGACCAACAAAATTTGATGGGCAAGCTGACCATCGCGCGGCAACGGCAAGAACTGCGCAAACTCTTGGAGCGCTTCGACGATGATAATCGTTTTGGCTTCTGGGAAGGCACGCATCCCGACGACATGTGCCTCACCAACTCGGAGTTGTTGCTCGGTTCGGTGCTCGATGAATGGATGAGCACCTTCTGCGCCGGGCAAGACTGTTTGCGCGTCGGCATGTGGTACGACAGCGCGACTCTATTCGACAACGACGAAACATTTGCCGACGAAGTGTTGCAACAAATCAGCTTGCTGTTTGACCTGTACCAATTCATCAATTGGAGCAGCGACAACAATTATCACGACTTCTGCAATTAATTTTGCGCCATTTTGCAATTCGCCCCTCCGCTGGACCCTAAAGGGGAAGAGCCGCAAACGCGGCTCTTTTCGTGTGTCATGTCATTGTGACGCTGACAACCTGACGCAAAGTATCGCTGTGTATCGCAATACGGTCATCCGTTTTCGGCGACATACTGTACCGCGAATTCATACAGGGCGCGATGCTTGGCGTAATCGTCGAGATTGTCCTCGACGATATGCACCCAATCTTTCCACACCCGACCGGGCATCGGCTCAAAGGCTTGTACGCCCGGTTGCCCGATGACTTCCTGCGCTTTCTCAGCACCGACCTTCGCCGTCAAGCCGACATCGAACAAACCGACAGCTAGCTTGCCGTTGACCTTGTAACCCGGATAACCGAACATCTTGCCTTTTGTGACGTGCGGCATCCCCGCCATCAAATTGTCGAGCACCGGTTCCATTTCAGGATCATGCGTAAATTCTGGCATCACACCCGCCTCTCGTTTAGAATATTTGTTCTGTCATTATAGCGGTTTTTGCGCCTATCGTCAATGTGCGGCGGGTATGGTTCGGGTTAGAGTCGACAATTTCTGTTATGCGTTCTGCCCCGATGAAAAATCGACAGCGCAACCAACGATGATATGCCGAAGCGCATCAAGCCGTGCCGTAAGTGACGCCGAGCGCCTTCAGATATTTGCGATACATAATCGAGGCTTTGTCGGCCCCCATCGAAAGCTCCGCCGTCAAGTCCAACGGCAGCAATTCTGGGCGCTGCGACTCGACAATCGGGATGTCTTGGCCGGAGACAAAGTCTTGAAATTCAATCGTCGAACGGGCATCAAACGGATAATTCATCGCCATATTCATCCACACGATACTGGTATCTGCGGTCGTCGGCGTTGCGTGGCAAAACAAAGTGAAAATCCGCCCCTCGTATTCCTTTGCGAAATAAACCGATAAGGGACGATAGACACGATAATTATAATTCTCCCAACCGCCCTTGCCCGAACCGTCGGGATTGGGTTGGTAAAATTTGATGTCTTTGGCGTAGACACCCGTGTCGTCATAATAGGCTTCGTAGTCCGGCACTTCGGGGTACTCGAGTGTGCCGAGTTTGCCGCGATGCACATACGGGAAATGCGCCACATCGAGAAAATTTTCGACGAAGCGTTGGGCCGCCGCCCGCACCGGATACGGCCCCGACGCGACTTTGCCGAAACCGTCGTCCGGCCATTCGGGGAATTCGGGGATGTCTTGATAACCCGGTTCTAAGCACACCCATATCCAACCATACGCTTCTTGCACCGCGTATTCACCGAGCAGTTGAGCGCTCTTGGGCGGCTTGCGTTTGAGGTCATACGGAAAGCGCACACACTGCCCATCGGCGTTATATTCCCAACCATGATAGGGACAGACGAGATTGCCGTCAATCACGCGGTCAACTTCAAAGCGTTCGTTGGACGGCGACTGCAAATCGGTGAAGGCCATCCCACGATGGCGACACAAATTTTTCGCCGCCCGCAAGCCATCGCTCGATTTCCAGATGACGACATCGACGCCGAGCAGTTTGACGCCGAGCGGATTGTTATCTTGCAGGCTCGACGCATAAGCGGCGACATGCCAATCGCGCCGCAAAACCGGATCAAGATTTTGAACATCGGGGTCGGGTAACATGTTATAGTCCTCGCACAACAACGTAGGGGCACAGCGTGCTGTGCCCGCTACAGTTCATCATACAATTACGAACTCGCGCCGGTCATGCCTTCGAGCAATTGTTCAAGATACCACACGCTTTGGCCTTCTTCTTGCAATTGGAATGCGGGGAGGAATTCGCCTTCTTCAGCGAGAACCGTGCCGTCTTGATAAGCGAGCGGCCCTTCCCACAACGGCAGCCGATTTTCATTGGCCGGGTCGGTGCTGAACTCGGCGAGCATGTCGATGAATTCTTCGACTCGTGCTCGATTCTCGTCGCTGATGCCCTCACCAAAAACGAAGCCGACCGCCGTCGTATCGAGATTATTGATGTCGTTCCAATCTGGCCCTAGCCATTTGAAAGTCGGCTCCCACGTCCCGTCGATGGCCGCCTGCACCTGATTGACAAATTCTGGCCCCCAATTGTAATACTGCGAGCCGAGACACACTTCGGCAGGGTTGGCGACGCCACACACCGTATGGCTGTCTGTACCGATGAAGTACACTTCGTTGCCTTCGGTGAAGTTGCGTTCGACAACCTGCAACGGCTCTAATGTGTCAATGCCGTTGATGATGACATCGACTCCGCCATCGATGAGCGCTTGTGCCTCTTCTGCCGGGTCGAGTGTCACGCCCGGAATATGAAACCAGAAGCCAATCCAATCGACCGTAAACGACAAATCTGCCGGGTCATTGCCGAGGAAATTTTCCCAACAATAACGGGCGCCCAAATATGCTGAGGCTTGGTCGCGGCGCGTCTCGCTGTTGATGAGCGGGGCGACCATCCCAAGTTGACCGGTCTGTGTCGTCAGGGCGGCGGCGCAACCGGCGATCATGCGCGGGATCAGCAGTTGACCGGTGAAGTTGCCGAGATTCGGCGGTGTGCCACCGAGCGCGACATCATCGCCCGAAATATTGATCAAAATCGTGTCCGGGAATTCGGGGGCGATTGCCGTCGTATCCTCTTCAAACGCATCCGATGTGGTGAAGATCAACTGCGCCCCATCGTTGACCATCTCGGCGACGACATCGCGCAGCGATGTTTCCGGCGCATCGGCTGGATTGAGGCTCTCGAAGAGTAACATTCTCGTGCCGGGGATGTTGGCTTCGACATAGCGACCGCCTTCGACATGTGCTTGGCTCCAACCACCATCATTCGCCGGGCCGACGAGAATGATGCCAAAGATAAATTCATCATCTTGTGCCAACGCGACAGACCCACCGAGCACTGTCACAAGCAACACCACGACTAAAACCACCTTGCTCATAAGTTGCCTCCTTTTGTGTATAAAACGATTCGATAGAAAACTAGGTTGTGTTGACATTTCATAGATTGATGCGGAATCAAGTGACGCCAACGCAGAGCAAGCGTTCCGTTGGGGCATTGCGTGCAATGCCCTGAAGG
>RFIA01000401.1 GCA_003695675.1 Chloroflexota bacterium | reverse complement strand
GCAACAGATTCGCATTGCAATGATTGCTGTCCCGGCTGGGCAAGCACAATCGGTCGCCGATGCACTCGTCGATGCAGGCATTCTCGCCATTTTGAATTATGCGCCCATCAATCTCAATGTGCCGAGCGGTGTTCGGGTACAGTATATCGACCCGGTGATTCATATTCAACGGATGACATTTTATTTGCCGGACTGATGTTTATTGCGCGACGCGATGCAGCAGCGCCGGGTCTTCTAGGGCGCGTCCTGCGCCGACGGCGACGGCAATCATCGCGTTTTCGGCACGATAAACAGGGACACCCGTTGCGCGTGTCAGGTATTCGTCTATCCCCCGCAACAACGCGCCACCGCCCGTCAATACGATGCCGCGATCAATAATATCGGACGACAATTCAGGCGGCGTGCTGCTCAATGCCGATTTGACGACATCTGTGATGGCGTTGAGTGGTTCTTCAAGGGCTTCGACAACTTCGCCGGTGGTCATCGTCACGGTGCGCGGCAGCCCACTCACATTATCGCGCCCTTGAATTTCCATCGACAATTCTTCGCGCAAATTGACGGCAGCGCCCACTTGAATCTTGATCGCTTCGGCGGTTGGTTGGCCAATGCTCAGGTTATATTTGCGGCGCACATAAGCGATGAGAGCCTCGTCTAGGCGAAGCCCGCCAACACGCCCGCTTTCGGCGCGGATGATGTTGTTCATTGTCAACACCGCCGCTTCGGTGATACCGCCGCCGATGTTGACGACCATATCCCCGGCGGGGGTGCCGACGGGGAGACCCGCACCAATCGCCGCAGCAAGGGGTTCCCAGATGAGAAAGGCTTCGCGTGCTCCGGCAGAGAGTGCAGCTTCATGGACGGCACGTTTTTCGACACTGGTCACACCGTAAGGCACAGAGACCATCACTGTCGGGCGAAAGAAACGGATGCGCCCGGCGACAAGGCTGAAGAAGTGGCTCAACATCGCTTCGGTGACTTCGTAGTCTGCAATCACGCCGCTTTGTAATGGCCGCACGATTTGGATATCTTCGTCGTCAACGCGACCAAGCATTTCGCGTGCCGGTTGGCCGATTTCAACAACGCGCTCTTCTTCAACCGTCAGCGCGACGAGTGACGGCTCTTGCAATACAATTTCTCCGCCTTCGTAAATCAATACATTGACCGTACCGAGATCAACACCCAATCGTTTGTCAAATAATCCCATAGAAATAACCTCCACCACGCTGGGCAGATTCGATGTCTTGTAGTATGAGGAAACGCCAATGGAGCGTCCCTGTGAGACACTGATAATCCTCTCAACGATACTCGAAAATGGATACAATCACAATAGAGAGCAAACGCCCGAACACATCGGTTCGGGCGTTATCAGTGTGACTGTAATATACGAAGCGTTATTCTTCGCTGTCGGCGTCTTCCATGATGCGCAATACCGAACCGCGCGATTGAATCTTGCGGCTGATTTTGCTCGCCAACTCCGCACGCCGTAAAGCTAGAATCGCTTCTCGGTTTTCTTCTTCCGGGACGCCTTCCTCAAGCATTCGGGTGGCACTTTCGCGAGCCGCTTCGATAGCTGCCATGTCCAACGCAAACGAAGATTCGGCTAAATCAGCGAGAATGACCACCTTGTCTGGGCGAATGTCTACAACACCGCCATAGATGGCGAAGCGCTCTTCGGCAGCGCCTTTGCGGATGACGAGTTCGCCGAATCCCATCGTCGTTAAGACCGGGGCATGACGCGGCAAAACGCCCATTTCGCCTTCACTGCCGGGTATGATAACAATGTCGGCTTCGGGTTCCTCGAAAACACGTTTTTCCTGCGTGACGACTTCTACATGAATGGGCATAATAGGCCTTCCCAAATATGTATCGAATGATGTAGGGCAAGCATACGCTTACCCCGCTGATTTATGCAGATTGAGCTTCTTCGTAACGTTCTAGCACTTCGTCAATTGGCCCGGCCATATAGAAGTATTGCTCTGGGATATGGTCAAGCTCGCCGTCAAGAATCATGCGGAAGCCCCGAACGGTATCTTGAATGCGGACGTAACGACCTTCGCGCCCGGTGAATTGCGCAGCAACGACCATCGGTTGTGTCAGGAATTGCTCAATTTTACGTGCACGGGCGACGAGCAGTTTGTCATCATCCGAGAGTTCGTCAACGCCGAGAATGGCGATAATATCTTGCAAGTCTTTGAAGCGTTGCAACACCTGCTGCACTTCACGCGCTGTGCGATAATGCTCTTCGCCGATGATGAGCGGGTCGAGAATTTTGCTGGTGCTGCCGAGCGGGTCTACAGCCGGGAAGAGACCCCGCGCTGCAATCGAGCGCTCAAGCGCAATCGTGCCGTCGAGATGTGTGAAGACGGCCACCGGCGCAGGGTCGGAGTAATCGTCTGCGGGCACATACACAGCCTGCATCGATGTGATTGACCCGGTGCGTGTTGAAGTGATGCGTTCTTGCAATTGTCCCATTTCGTCTGCAAGCGTCGGTTGATAACCGACTGCCGACGGCATACGACCGAGAAGCGCCGATACCTCAGCACCTGCGAGTGAGTAACGGAAGATGTTGTCGATAAAGAGCAGGACATCTGTGCCTTGATCGCGGAAATATTCGGCCATCGTCAAGCCTGATAGCGCGACGCGCAAACGCACACCGGGCGGCTCGTTCATCTGCCCGAAGACCATCGCGAGTTTGTCGAGCACACCGGCCTCTTCCATTTCGCCGTAGAGTTGTGTGCCTTCACGGGTGCGCTCGCCAACACCAGCGAACACGGACAAGCCGTCATGTTGGGTCGCGATGGAATTAATCAACTCCATGATGGTCACCGTTTTGCCGACGCCCGCGCCGCCAAAGATGCCTGTCTTGCCGCCTTTTGTCATTGGCGCGACGAGGTCAATAACCTTCATGCCGCTTTCAAATTGTTCAATCTTGGTGGACTGATCTTCAAAATTTGGCGCCGGCGCATGAATAGGTTTGCGCGGTGTATCGTCGGGGACATCCTCGCGATTATCGACCGGGCGACCTAGCACGTTAAAAACGCGCCCAAGCGAATTTGTGCCAACGGGTACCGTGATAGGTTGTCCGGTCGCATACACGGGAACACCGCGTTGCAAACCGTCGGTCGTGTCCATCGCGACGGTGCGTACTTCGTCGTTGCCGAGATGATTCTGCACCTCAAGGATCAAATCGAGGTCGTTGTCACGCGGTACACGAAGGGCGTCAAAGATGTCGGGGAGCTGCCCATGTGGGAATTTCACATCGACAACTGCGCCGAGAATCTGCGTAACTTTTCCCTGAATTTCGGTCATCAAAATTTCTCCTCTTGCTGTGCGCTTGTATGCACAGTTAATTTTCTCTTCCGGCGACTAATCTATCTTGCAAGGCTTCTAATGCTTCCCAATCTCCTTGTGCGGCCAACGCTGCCTGTTCAGCCCATGTCGGTAGGCTAGGGGCGAAGCGCATACCCGCATCGTTGATCGCTTTTGTCAGTTCGTCTTCGCTCGCCTGTGCGAGTTGCTCGAAGCTGTTGATGCCAGCTGCTTTGAGGGCGGCGGCCATTTTGGGGCCAATCCCTTCAATGCGCGTTAAATCATCATCCGATGATGCTGTGCGCGGTTGTGTTTGAACATCAGCATAATATGTTGCGAGAATTTCGTCGGTTACTGCATCTATCGAATCTTGTAAGGCTTCAGTACCGCCCACGATGTCGAGAATTTCTGCCGTAATCGCGGCCTGACGCGCTTTGTTGTATTCGAGTGTCAAGTCGGCTGTCAAGGCAGTCGCATTCTCCGACGCATTGCGCATCGCGACCATACGCGCAGAATGTTCGCTGGCTTGGCTTTCAAGCAACGCCTGATACAGTTGCAACTCGGTGAAGCGCGGCACGATTTCGTCCAAAATCGCTTCGGGGCCGGGTTCGTATTCATAATCGGCGCCAGCATCGCTCACTTGCGGCACATCTTTGACGTACTCAGCCGCGACTTGCCCGGTTAAATCGTGTGGAATGAGCGGCAGCCACCCGAAAACGGCGGGGCGCTGTGTCAATGTGTTGATGAAGTCGGTGTAGGCGATGAAGATGTCGTCGACTTCGCCGCTTAGAAAGGCGTCGATTGCCAAACGTGCCACCGGGCTGATGTCGGCGATGGTCGGCTCGGCGGGCATATTGCCAAATTCTGCGACGACATTGTAGCCAGCGCGTATCATTGAGTCGCGGCCTTTGCGCCCGATGGTGACAACTTGGGTCGGTTTGTTGGTGTTTCTGATGAAGCGTTCGGCAACACGGATGATGTTCGCATTGAATGCACCGGCCAACCCACGATCTGACGTGATCAGAACGACCATGATCGTGTTGATCTCTTCGCGTTCGGTCAATAGAGGGTGTAGTGTT
>RFIA01000400.1 GCA_003695675.1 Chloroflexota bacterium | reverse complement strand
CCATGAACAATCGCCACTGCTATCGGTGTTGTCATCATTTTCCTCCCCCATAAATTTTTGAAAGGATGTGTTGAGCATGTGGAGGTTTGTGCAATCAGGATGCGCATCATCCCGGACAACAACGTTAGAGTGCTTCTTTGATGGCCTGCAACACATCTATGTTGATATTCTACAACGTTTATTGAGTGTTCACGGCACTTCTGCGTTTGGATTTGGGTGAATTATTCAAATGATTTGAGTGGCGGTTTAATCTGAACGTTTGATCGCTTCGTTATCAGAAACTTGTTTGATGTAAGGCATGGTATGTTCCTGATTATTCGTGGGGGACAACAAGTTGTAACGCTTGTGGTACGACGGACGCCGTGACCGGCGTCCGCGTAATCGGTTCGCCATCAATACTGACGCTCAATTCATCAGAAACCGAGACCGTGATTTCTTTTGTTTGAAAGTGCAGCATCGACGCCTCTAAATCGCGCAGGTGAACCAAATCGGCGACAATATTCGTAATAATAGACCTCATATTCTTGAAATGATCCTTTGAGAACACGAACACATCCAACATGCCATCAGTTGGGTCAACCGATTTGCTAAGCGACAGGTCGAGTGTGCCGACGGTGCCCATATTGGCAATCAAACACGCCAAGCCTTCGCATTGCACATCCATCCCATCGAAGACCATGCGATATTGCGAAACTTTTGGATTCAGCATTGCCTTGACTGCCGATACCACATAAGCTATCATCCCGTAACGATTTTTAGCATCGCGGTCTGTCGCGCCTATGACCTCTTCTGTCGTTCCCATATCGGCACGTAGCAAAAAGATTTGGTCACCAATACGCCCAACATCAACAATATGCGTCCGCCATCGCCCACTACATATCATCTCGGCAGCCTTTTTGAGATCGCGCGGGATACCCATTTCGGCAGCGAGGGCATTCCCCGTGCCACCCGGCAGAATCCCTAGTGGAACATGATGCCCCATCACACCATTCGCAACATCCATCGCGGTGCCGTCGCCACCGTAAGCAATCACGAGGTCAGCGCCGTTGTGGATAGCGTTTTGCGCCAAGCGTTGCCCGTCGCCTTTTTGGTGGGTGATCGAGACTTCCCAATTGTGAAAGTGCGTGTTGAAAATTTTGTTGAGTGTGTTCAACACCGGCTCATTCTTCCCCGCCGCCGGGTTGATGATGATGTGAACATTGTCAAAATTTGCAGGCATAGTCTATACGCCTCATGTCTGAAACTTATCGGTTAGACATGACGATGAGGATGAATGTTACTTGCTAGAAGCCGGGCACAACAACCGGAATCGCGCCGGGCACAATCGAGATTCTGGCTGGTGTGTCGCCGTAATATTCGGCATCGAGATGAATATGTTGCACCGGTTCGGTTTCGATGATGACCTCTTCCGCTTTCCAATGTTGCAACGACGCGCCGAGTTCACTGAGTTCGATCATGTTGGCGACGGCTGTCGTCAATACGGAGATTGTGGTATCGAGTCCTTTCTTGACGAGAAAAACATCCAGCAACCCATCGCTTGGGCTGACGTCTGCCCCCAGCGATAAATTCAAGCTGCCGATAGTGCCCATATTGGCGACGAGGCAGGCGACCCCTTCGCTTTCGATGGCAATATTGTCGAGTATCAGCCGATATTGTGCGGTTGCCATCGCTGGGAAGAAGGTTTTGAACGCAGCGATGAAATAAGCCATGGTGCCATAACGATTTTTCATTTCGCGGGTTGCTTCTTCGGCGACTCGCGCCGGGGCGCCTAAATCTGCCCGCAACAAAAAGAGATGATTGTTGATTTGCCCAGCGTCAATTTTACGGATGCGTGCGCGGGGATCGCAGATGAGTTCGGCAGCTTTGCGTAAATTCGTCGGGATAGCCAACTCCGCCGCGATGACATTGCCGGTCCCGCCCGGCAAAATCGCCATCGGTATACCGGACCCGGTCAGTCCATTGGCAACATTCATAATCGTGCCGTCGCCGCCATAAACCGCCACGAGATCAACGCCATCCTCAACGGCTTTTTGTGCTTGCTCACGGCCTTCGCGTCCCGGCTGTGTAATCGACACATCCCACGCCAAACCCTGTCCGGTGAAAACCGAATTCATGATATTGAGTGCGGGCGTGCCTTTGCCCGCCGCCGGGTTGATAATGACTTGCATCCGCTTGAATTGAGGGTTCATGGTTTATGTCGTAGGGATATCGTGATAGAAACTAACGGGTTAATCATGCCTCTTCGCGACGCTCAGAGACAAATCGAACAATCTTTTCCCAATCAATATCACCTTGTGGTGTACAGTATGTTTCGGCAAATTTAATCGTGAAGCGATTGATGACACGAGCGTAGGACTTTTCAAAATCGTCGTTATGTTTCTTTGCTTCGTGACCCAATGGCTCAATAATTTCTGCAAACAAATTATCTTTCCCTGAAATCAAGCTCCAAAAATCTTGCCCACAAAATTTCCAGTATTCACTACCATCTTTTCTTTTTTTGAAAGGCTTAGTATCTTTTCCATAAGAACACCCATTCACCGGAATAATTT
>RFIA01000058.1 GCA_003695675.1 Chloroflexota bacterium | reverse complement strand
GCCGAATCGATCCGATTGAGCAAATCCATACCGGCGATGATGTCGTGACGGCGCTGAATGAAGTCTTCGAGTTGACGAGTCGCGACATGCCGAACCGCGAACGAGTCGAGTGTCTTACGGGCAGCCTCTAGCCAAAATTCGGCATCCTCAAGCGCGTCCTCGTGGGCGTCCACCGCGCCGTTCAAAATATAATTGACATACAGAATCCGCACAGCCGCCGTGCTGCGCCGGGCATAAAGCTCGATCAAGCCTTTGCCCATCGCCTTCAAATAAGTTTCGTTGCTCGGCATCTGTGTGGCGAAATTGTCGCGGATGTTGTTCTCGGCTTCGGTGTATAATGCTTCGACGGCTTCGAGCGCGGTGCGGGTCATGCTTTCGTTGCCGACACCGCCGCGCTCCACCCACGAGCGAGTCGTCTCGGCGAGGGTGCGCAGACGCTGCGCCGCAAAAATTTCGGGTTCGGCGCGGGCGATTTCATACGCTTGTTGGCCGAGACGTTCGGCATCGGCGAGATTGCCGCGATCAAACGCTTCCCAGCCGTCGGCGAGGGCGCGGCCCAGCCCGCCAAAGACGGCATGACGCTCGACATAACGAGTCGAATCGATAATGCCTTGTAACTGCCGCAACCAACCGGCAAGCGCCGGAGCAATCGTTTCGATAGCCTGAATCGTTTTGGCGAGGGCTGTCACCGCGCCGGTGCGATTGCCTTGTATCGTTGTCGTCGCGAATTCGTCCCATCCTTCAGCCGCGACTTGCAAACCATTGACCATCGTGTGGAGCAATTCATCGAATAAATGCTCGGTGTAGGGCATCAAGTCGTCGTGCGTTGTACGCAGCCAATTCGCGAGGTCGGAACCATCCGTGGCGGGCACATACGTTTGATAGGAACGCAGACGGTCATATAACTCGTGCAGCATGTCGGAGACGGCATCCCACGAGACCGAATTGGCCGAGTCCACCACACGATTTTCATCGAGCGCTTCGAGCGCTTCCTCCGGGCTGCTGATGGCCTGCTTGCCGATAACGTGCATATTATCGGCGAGGTGCATCGCCGCGTTGAGCGCTCGTTGCAATGCGGAAAATGGCAACTCGCGATTCGAGAGCCGATGCTCGGTGTTGATGGCTTCGAGCAGCGTATTCAACGCCGTCAACCCATCGACTGCCGTGCGATAACGGTCGCGCAATTCACTCAGGTTGATGGCTTCGACTTGGGAAGTGTCGAGTGTGGCATCAATTTCGTTGAGCAGCGCACGCGGTTCGTTAATCGAATAACCGCGCGAGGCCAATTCCGTCAGCGCGACATTGAGACGATACAAACTCGGTCGCAGCAGCAGAATATCGTGTGCATGGGCAGAAATCCGCTCGGCCAACAACATCTGCATCCCATAAGTGGCTTCGTCCGCAGCCGGTTGGGTGATCAAAACTTCGGCGGCGCGCAGCACTTGCCCGTCGAAGATGAGCGCAATCGCTTCGACGACCACCGGCGGCGCTGTCCCGGCGACGGGGCGCACAGCTTCAAATGGCGGGTCGAGCAATAACGACGCGAAGTCCAACAGCAGGTTGATGAGCGATGTGGTGGCGCTGCCGGCTTTCGATTTAATTTCGGAGAGCAAATCAATGGAGCGCTCCCATTTGCCGCTTTCCATATAGATACGCACGGCGTCGAGGTCGGCAGCGACTTCGAGATCGCGCAGCCGGTCGTGGATCACATGCTCGACGCGACGGGCTTCAGGATAGCCAGGATCAAGCGCCAATGCGGGTTCGAGCATCCGCAGCAAATTTTGCAATTCGTCGCGGCTCAATTCACGGCTGAGGCGGTTATTGATGCGGCCTAATGTCGCGTTGCGGTCGCGTTCAATCGGTTCGCGATAGGTCATCAAGTCGCGGCGCAAGTCGTCGATGCGTGCGTAACGCAAACGCGGATTGGGATGAATCGCCCGGCTGACGATATGCTGCAACTGCGGGTCAATCATCTCAGTATCTTCGCCGAAATCAATCTGAAATGATTCCCCGGCGTCGCGCGGCGGGTCGGCGCGACGACCGCCCGTCAAGATGAAATACAACAATTCGCCAACTTGATAGATGTCACTCTGCCGACTGATGCCCTGTGGTGTCACCTCTTCCCCTTCGAGGAACACAGTATTGCCCCAGTCGATGACCTTCAGGCTGTATGTCTCTCGATTCCAGAAGAGATGTTTGGCATCGACATCGTTGTAGACAATATCGTGGGCATGGGCGGTGTGCAGCAAACCGAGCAACGCATCAATGATGACGAGCATTTCAAGCAAGGGGATGCGTTCGCCCTGCGCGGCGAGTTCATGCACCATGTCGGCGACGATTTGGCCTTCGGCGCGTTCGATGACGATATATTGATGCGAGACGCCGCCGACGACAAATTGCCCATTGCCGAGCAGTTCCGTCAAAACCGGATGCCCAGCGAGCTGCTGCAAGACTTTGCGCTCATTGACGATGCTGACTTCTTGCCCGGCGCGGATCGGCGGGGCATCGTTCGGCGCGGGACGTTTGATGACGACGGGCCGGTCGTTGTCCTCAATATCGACAGCGCGTAACGTCTCCCCAGAGCGACCTCGCGGGTAGATATAATCGTAACGATAGCGGCTGTCGAATAAGCTGTCGGTCATCAAAAATCCCCTGAGCGTGGTGGTTGTATGCCGAAACCACGTAGGCTTCTATTGTACGCATTCATCGCGTTCGTGCAAAGTTTGGATTCGTATTGTTGACGATTGGTGCGGAAGTGCGTACCATACAGAATTACCGAAGCGACTATACAGGCTCGAACAATTATGGCAACAGAATTTAATCATGCGTATCGCTATCTTGACACAGAAGTTGAGCGCCAGCAACTTGTTGATGATATACATCATATTCGGCAGCAGGTGATTGACTTGGCCGCGACTGTCCCGGAAGCAGAGCGCTACCAACCGCGTTATCATGGCTGGACACTCGGCGCGATGCTCGGTCATCTGCAATTGATGGACAATCTGCAATTGTGGACGCTTAAACTTGCGCTGCTCGGCCTCAAGATTCCGATTGGGACTGGTTTGTGGAATGCGTTCAACGATTTCATGAGCGGCACAGTCTTCAAAAACCGGCTTGTCGAAACCTCGCTGCGCGGTTTGGAGCGCAACGAGCCACGCATCAGCGAATTTATCATGCAAGTGCCGATGAATAAGTTCTCGCTCACCGTCTTTGACCCGCCGTCGAGTCGCTATATCACCGTCGAACAAGCGATGCAAAAGTGGTTTCTCTTCCACTGGCACGAGCACTTCAGGACGATGCAAATCGGTGAGGGGTTGATTTCGCCCGACGAATTAGAAATGCCGAACGAATATGACGACGAAATCGACATGGATTTGTAGCCGATGCGGGTGATCTTACAACGGGTAACACATGGCAGTGTCACAGTTGAGAATGCAATCGTCGGTGAAATCGAACGGGGATTCGTCGCGCTTGTCGGTGTCACGCACGATGACACACAGGCTGAGGCCGATTTGTTGGCGCGGAAGACGGCCAATCTGCGGGTTTTTGAAGATGACGCCGGTAAGATGAATCGGTCGGCGTTGGATGTCGGCGCGGGCATCCTCGTGATTTCGCAATTTACGTTGTATGCCGACATGCGCAAAGGACGCCGTCCGAGTTTCATCCACGCGGCACGGCCAGAGATCGCCGAACCGCTCGTCACCTATTACGCCGACCGGTTGCGTGCAGAGGGCATCGCACGAGTCGAGACGGGTGTCTTCGGCGCGATGATGCACGTCACCATCCACAACAACGGCCCCGTGACCATCATCCTCGACAGCGCTGAGCTGGCTTCGTGACCACATTTCAAAGATTCGCCGCAGACGTTTTCTGTTTGCGTTCGCCGTATTTTGTTGATTACAATGTAATTGTACTAAAGCAAGTGCAGGTTGGGAGGCATACGATGAGCGACCAAATACGAGAGTGGATGACAGAGAGGGAATACTTTGAATTGCCCGAAATGCCACATATCACAGAATTAATGGATGGAGAGTTGGTCATGAGTCCTGCTGCTACGGCACGTCATCAAAGAACTGTGATGGCAATCCTCAAAATTTTTTTTAGGCATGTATCACACGGGACGGTTACTGTTGCACCCTGCGATGTACGCCTTGATGTAGAGCGGGTCTTGCAACCGGACATTTTTTGGGTTGCGCCGGAAAGTCAATGCCGTGAAATTGATGAGAAATATTGGCAAGGGCCGCCCGATCTCGTTATTGAAGTCCTTTCGCCATCGACCGCCTCGCGTGACCGCGGCATCAAGTACGAATGGTATCAACAATATGGCGTGCGTGAATATTGGCAGGTTGACCCGGACGCTCGCTTTGTCGCCGTATATGTCTTGCGAGACGGTGAATTCAAACATTACGGCGTCTTCGAGATGAGCGACACTTTTGAGTCGCCGGTGCTCGACAATCTCAAAGTCGATGTCGGCGAATTGCTAAAAACAGAATAATTTGCAGCATCATTTCCTCATCCCTTGAAAATAGAACGGATCAACCACAAAAGTTTTATCAGAAAATCTTGGCGTTCGGCGGTTCAATATCGTTTCATCCTGTCCGATTCATGCTTGTATGCTGAGTAGTTACCATCTCCCTATCAAATGGACTGCGCCCACGTATATAATGCGGGGGTGTTTTTATTTTCGGGAAACGATGTGTCACCTATTCGATGAATAATTCGCTTCAATTGCAAATACAACAACAGATACAACAATGGAATATGCGCATCACGGCGCTTGCATCATCAGCGAGGCGCTCGCATCTTGTCCTCGCGTTGTGGTTGAGCGCGGCGCTGTCGCTTGTCATCACGCTGTTACTGCCGCAGCTTCACGGCGCGATTCGTTTGACACTCGTTGTCTACGCGAGCCTTGTCGTGCCCGGTGTGTTGATTGCCGGTGTGCTCAATTGGTGGACGCGGCACAACCTCGTGGCGATTGTCGCCGGGGGCTTTGGCTTCGGCCTCGCGACGGTGATGATCGGCGCGGCGGTGTTGCTGCGCCTCAAGCTGCCGGTGGTGAGTGCGTTGTTGTGGATGCTGTTCGTCGTCATCGTGACGGGTCTGTGGTTGATTGTGAAGACGCATCCATTTCCACACCGCGATGAAAATCTTAACGCAGTGCCACAGCGTCACAGCGAACCACTCTTCGCGTACACATTGCTGCTCTTGTTGTTGACTGCTGTTGTCTTCACGGTGTTGTCGTTTCATTTCAAAATCATGCCGGATTACCCGACGGGTGTGCGTTGGGACAAAAACAATTATGTCTTCGCGACGACGTTGTACGCTGGCGACATCGACAATTTACGCATTCATGTGGTTGACCGCGACCGCCTGCGACCGAGCATTCAACGGGTGACGTGGAGCAGTTGGCTCTACAGCGAGGCGATGCTCAGTGAAGTCAGCGCTGTCGCTATTCTCACGGCGCAAACGCGCGACCTGCACCCGGTTTTGATGGGCGCGGCGTTGGTGATTTTTTACGCGCTGGCACATCATTTGTTCCGGCGGCATATCATCGCGTTATTCGCCGTGCTCATGCAGCTTTATGTCGTCACGCAAAGTGATCTCGCTGAATTTTTCATCTATCGCCTCGAAGAGGATAAATGGCTGGCGTTGTTCATTCTCGTGCCCTTCGCGATGTGGGTCACAATGGATACGATGACGCAGCGCAACCCTCGCGCCTACATCGCGCTGACTCTCGCCGTCGCCGGGCTTGCATTAGTGCATCCATTGGGAATACCGGCGTTGTTGTTGATTGCTTTCCCCTATGTGGTGGCGAGTGAAGCGGTGCATTTTATCGTTGAGCGCAAAGCGATTCGTTGGCGTTCGACACTTGTCATCCTCGTCATTTTGCTGCTTGGATTGGCGGGGCCGTTATTCGAAGCGCAGCAGGTGCGCAGTATCAGCCGGTCGCTTGGGAATCAACGAACGCCCGGCGGGACAAATTCTAATTTTGGCTACACGGCACCTTTCGGCGGTATCGAACGCGACCCAATTTTGCTCGGCGGTCTACTCATCACATTCCTCACGATTCCGTTTGCGTTCAAAGACCGCGCCGCCCGTTATGTGCTCGTTGGCAGTGCCGTTCTTTATATCATCATGTACACGGCGCCGGGCGCATTCATCGGCGTGCGTTTGGTGACTCGGGCGCAGTTGTGGCGTTTAATCATGGTGATTCCATTCGCGTTGGCGTGGGCGTGGTTGTTGTATAGAATCTACCGCTTGCACGAACGCTTCACGCCGCCGCGTCGGATGATGCTCGTCGGCAATGGTATCGTGTTGTTTGTGACCGTCGTCATGTTCGTGTGGATGCAAAATCATCAAGGTAAGAATGTGTGGGGCTGGCTGGTGCCGTTTTCATTACGTCCCCAAATCGCCGCCGCGCCGCCGGATGTCTGGCAAGGGATGGAAGCCGCCGCTTCAATTGTCGATGATGGGCTGGTCGTCGTCGCGCCG
>RFIA01000057.1 GCA_003695675.1 Chloroflexota bacterium | reverse complement strand
TGGCGTGCCGTCGAGCCACGCTAGCCCGTCATCTTGCCGCGCGACAACCGCATTACTTTCGTCGCGCAACACAAGCGTATACGAATAATCGAGCGTCGGGTGGGCAACAGCACGCCACCACGTCTCAAGCGGCACGACAGCGCCCGGCCGGTAGACCGGGTCGTCAAGCGTATCGACGCGCAAGCCGAACAAATCGCCGATGATCGTCTCTGGATTTTCCATCGGCGGCGCTTCATAGAGACGCACTTCGTAGGCGCCGAAAATGTACTCCTCTGTCATGAAGCGGTCTCGCGTCAACACGGATTGCACCTCGTCCGGCATATCAATCCAATACGGACGCACATCCCAAACGCGGGGGGTCTCATTGACGTTGGCCACATCATTGGGCGCATCCCAAATGAACATATCCGGTTCAAAGTGTGGCGACAAATGAGAGAGGTAATATTCGACTTCGTATTGAATCGAACTGCCGAGCGCACCGAGCGAAAAATTGTACCAGATGCGGTCTCCCGGTTCATAATGCGCCGCAATCGTTTGAAAAATCTCGTTGTGTGGCACTTTGGCCGGGAGAAAGGCCTCGGTATGGAACAACACGCCCGTTATGCCGATGACGCCCACAAGACCGTAATGAGCCGGCTTCGGCAATTTCGCCACGGCGACGCCAATCAACAACGCAACAGACGGCACAATCATCAAGACATAGCGCAGATTATAAAACGAACGGAAGATGTTGATACCGAAAAACAACAAAAGCGTCAACATCAACCACAAACTCACCGCCGACAGCCGCCGCCGATACCAACGCGGATTGCGCAAGCTGTACCCCAAAAAGATCGCGAGGCCGATGAAGATAATCACAAAAGCGGGTTGCTCGGCAGTATAAGTGTTGATGAAATCGCGCAGTGTGCGTATCGTGGTGGGTTGGGTTGTGCCGAATTTGCCGAGCGCGTTGAAGAAGCCATCGCGACTGTGGCGTTTGCCGAGATTATTCACCTGATAGACAAATTGCGGCAGCCATGGTAGCACCATGACGAAAGCCAGCGCATAGCCCTTCGCAAGCCCCCGCAAGCGTCTGCGATACCATATCACCACGAAGACAAATTGGACGAATGCCATCACGCCGGTGAAGTAATAGGTGTAAGCCATCAACGCTAACGACGCGCCATAAGCCCACGCCGTTCGCTCATGACCGTCGAGATAACGCCGCAGCAGCCACCAACTGACACTGACCAACAGCACGACAAGTGTATACATGCGCAATTCGCGGGCGTAGTAAACGAATATCCCCATTGTGCCGAGAAACATCGCCGCCGCGAGACCCGTCACCCGGCTGCGAAACCACTCAACACCCAGCCGATAGACCAACGCCACCGACAAAATCGCCGGGATAACCGACGACACGCGCATGAGAAAAACGTCGTCGCTTGCAATCCATCGCATCCACAACCACACCCACGAATAATAGCCGGGCGGATGTGCGCGATTGGGCGCTTCGCGCACGAGATCGAAAAGCGTTTTCTGCTTGCCAAATGTCCACGTAATCCACTCGTCGATCCACAGGCTTTCAAAATCCAAGTGATATAGAAAAAGTCCCCACGCAAGCAACAAAACCGCAATGATGGGCAGTCTGAGCGTAGACCCTGTCCTACAGAGGGGGCTTGCATGGCGACCGTTTCGCCTTTTTCTCCCCCTCTCCGCGTGCGGAGAGGGGGCCGGGGGGTGAGGTCTCCCCGCGTGCGGAGAGGGGGCCGAGGGGTGAGGTTGGAAAGCATTCATCCTTAAGATGAATGGCTCACAAAATCTGCGACAGGAACAACTCGGTACGCGGGTGATGTTCCACATTGTCGTCGAAGAAATGCTCCGGCGGCCCTTCTTCGACGATGCGGCCATGATCCATGAACACAACGCGGTCAGCAACTTCGCGGGCGAACCCCATCTCGTGCGTGACGACGAGCATCGTCATACCACTGAGCGCGAGTTCCTTCATCACGTCGAGCACCTCTTTAATCATCTCCGGGTCGAGCGCCGAAGTCGGCTCATCGAAGAGCATGATTTTCGGCTCCATCGCCAAGGCACGTGCAATCGCGACACGCTGCTGCTGCCCGCCCGACAACTGCCCCGGATATTTCTGCGCCTGCTCAGGGATACCGACTCGTTCGAGCAATTCTTGCGCTTTTTGCTGGGCGCGTTCCTTCGGCCAATGCCGCACCTTCATCGGCGCAAGCGTGATATTCTCCTCAACCGTCAGATGTGGGAAGAGATTGAATTGTTGGAAGACCATGCCGATTTCGCGACGAATGGCGGCGATATTGCGCACATCATGACCGAGTTCGATGCCATCGACGATGATTTGCCCCTCTTGATGCTCCTCAAGACGATTGATGCAGCGAATGAATGTCGATTTGCCCGAACCCGACGGCCCGATGATGACGAGCACTTCTTGCAGCGCGACTTCTAACGAGACATCGCGTAGCACATGAAAGTCGCCGAACCATTTGTTGACATCGCGGCAAATGATGATCGGTTCATCATCTTTTGGCTGATCTTGGCTTTCTAAAATCGGATCAACTGCTGACATAAAACTGCCCTCATTAAATTTTGTTGCGGCGAGGTCGCCTCACCTCAACTGATGATTACGGATTTTTACAAACGTTGTGTCGCAGCGCCCGCCCCACTCGCTTCTATCCGGCGGCTGACGATGGACATGATATAGCTGAAGACAAAATAAATCACCGAAATGAACAAAAATGCTTCGCGCCGCAAACCGATGAATTCGGTTTGTGCGATGACGCTGTTGGCCGCGCCCGTCAGGTCAATCAACCCGACGATGACGACGAGCGACGTATCTTTATACAAGCTGATGAACATCCCGACCAGTGCGGGGATGACGGCACGCAGCGCTTGTGGCAGCGTGATATACCACGTCACCTGAAAATTATTGAGGCCGACGGCCTTGGCGGCTTCTTCTTGACCGGGTGGGATCGCTTGCAAACCGCCGCGCACATTCTCGGCCAGATAGGCCCCAGTGAACAAGATGATGCCGACGGTGACCCGCAACACACCGGGCACTGTCGCGAGGCTCGGATGAATGAGGGGCACCATCAAATTGGCGAGGAACAGCACTGTAATCAACGGCACACCGCGCACAATTTCGATATAGAGGACGCTGACTATTTTCACAATCGGCAAATGGCTGCGCCGCCCTAATGCTGCAAGAACGCCGATGGGGAACGAAATCGCGATGCCAAATACCGTCAGGAAAAATGTCAACAACAAGCCGCCCCACAAACGTGTCCCGGTACCGAGTAGCAAAATCAGCATGATGAATGGGAATAAACCCCACAATCTGAGACCCCACACTTGGGCGGCATAGCGCCGGTTGGTCGGATGTGGTCGCGGGAAGTTCTGATTGATGACGATACTCGCCCCATATCCAATTGCGCCGAAGACGACAAATACCAACACCCCCATATCAATCAGATCGAGACCGGGACCGACAAACATGCGCAGCCAAGACGTGAAAGGACGGGTCCCGCGATATTGATTGTCGGTGATGATGAGGAACGGCACATTCGAGCCTTCAATACGCGGACGTTCTTGCTCGACAACAAATTTGTCGAGCATCCGTTCGTATTGGTTGACACTTACGCTGCCGCCCCCTTCGGGGTCGTCGCGAGAAATCGTCCGCTCGATCAATGGGTTGATGTTGATGGCTCGTAACAACCCCAAACCTTCGCCATCGACCGATTTTTCGAGCACATACCATCCATCAATCGGCACGTTAAAGACGAATTCGTCGTCGGGCGAGGCCAGCACACTGCTTGCGAGAGGCTCTAACGTTTGCCCATCAAGTATCGTCAAATTGACCGGCGATTGGTTGATGTGGAGACTTTCCAGCACGGTGGGCGGCACTTCAAGCATCCCCAACTCTGCGGCAAGCGTTTCACGCTGTGCTTCGGTCAACAGACCTTCGCGCAATTCCAACTCGATTTCAGCGATGCGATCTTGTGTCGCCAGTCGATTGGCCGCCGCGTTGAAGGTCGCCGCCGAGGCGCGGTCGGCGAAACCAGCCGGGTCTGCGAGGGTCTCATCTGTCGCCGTGATGTCACTCGCCAGCGTGATGCGTATATCGCTGCCCGAATCGGCGATGAACGCCACGCGCTCTTGTGGTCTTTCTGTAATCGACCCAGAGACAATTTCAATATCCCCCGCAGCCAGATATTGCGGCGGCGCTTCGATAGCAGAGCTTATCAAACGCGGCGCGATGAAGGTGACGATGACGAAAGCGACGATGACGAGTGCCGTCGTCGGCGCAATCCGCGACCAACTGGCAAAGCTGTAACCGGTCAAAAAAGCGATCACCCCAAATAAAACCCAAAGCCGCCAAACATGCTCGTCTGGATAAAAACCGCGCAAGAACAAACGTAAGTTGTTGTTGATGACAAACCAGTTGGCCTCGCCGACAATCCAATTGATGAGGCCGATAATCACGGCGATGACGCCAATCGTCAAAGCGACGGTGATGATGGCGTCGAGAAAACTGCTGAAGAGATTCTCGCGCACCCATGCAAGCGGGCCGACCGAGAGCGCCGGTGGGCTTTTGGTTTCTGGCTCATCATAATGAATCTGTGTTTTGACTGGCGAGGGTGTCCCGCCATATTGTGAGTCGATACTTGCCATAAGTCGATTACCTTGTCACGAGTTGGAAGCGTTTATTGACAGTATTCATAATCAGCGAGATGATGAGGCTGAACAAGAGATAGGTGCTCAACACGATGATGAAGCCCGAAACCGATTGCCCGCTCTGATTGATAATCGTGTTCGAGACCTGAAAGACATCGGCAAAACCAATCGCAATCGCCAAACTCGAATTTTTCGATAAGTTCAAATATTGATTGCCAAGCGGCGGGATGATGACGCGCAAGGCCTGCGGCAAGATAATCATGCGGAGGGTTTGCGCCTGCGACAACCCGACGGCGCGCGCCGCTTCGAGTTGACCGCGCGGTACGGCTTGAATGCCAGCGCGGACGATCTCGGCGATAAAAGCCGATGTGTAGACGACCAACGCCATCAACAAGGCCAGATATTCGGGCGTGAGCGTCGTCGCGTTGACGAAGCGGCGTCCCCGGCGTTCCGGCAATGTGACGCGCAGGGGGGAACTGGTCAATTCGAGTTCTTGTTCTGGCGTCAGCAAGGCTTCTTCGCGGGCTTCTTCGACTTCCATGATGACGATTGCGCCATCTTGTTCGACGGCAATCGTCGATGGCGCCGGCTCGAAACCGACAACGAACCAACCGAGCACGACCCCTATCGCAATCGCCAGAAAAGCATACAACCCGCGCGGTATCGGGCGTCCGGTTTCTTCGGTAATACGCGCTGCGTACAGCCAAATGACTGCCGCGACCAAGCTGCCGAGAATGACGAAGGCCATCCATTCGCTAAAACGACTCGTCGCTTGAATTTGTGGAAATACAAGCCCACGATTATTGAGCAAAATAACCGACGACGTTGTCGGTTTGAAGCCGCCTGCCGGAAGAACGCCGAGATAAAACAACGTCCCGGCGACAACTTGCCCCATGAGCACACCGACCGCCGTCGTCCACCACCACTTCCGCCCTTGGAAGAAGGCGAAAATCCCAACAACGCTGGCGATAATATACAACAGCAAGAAGGCATCAACCCCTTGACCGTGCAAGTCGCGTATGAGGACGAACGCGCCTTCGGCGACAATCAACGCGGCAAAACCGGCGGACTTCGCCAATTGGCGGAAAGGCTGGTCGGCAGAAAGCCGCCGAGCATAAATAAAATACGGAATGCCGATGATGAGATACAATAGATAGCGATGGGGCAAGAACAAAATCCCCTCGCCCGGCAAGCGCAAGCTGTCGTTGAGCGTCGGCAGTGAGAGGACAATCACGAAGAACCAAACGAAGATTTGCACCAGCAATGGGATATTGCGCAAGATTTCGACATAAACACGCGACACTGTCCGCAGCACCCAATTGCTGCTGAGCAGGAAAATCCCCACAATCACGCCGAGCAATGTCGTGAATACGAGGCCAACCGTGACGACACGCAGCGTATTGATGACACCGACGAGAAAGGCTTCTTTATAACTGTCGTCCGACGTATACCAGTCGGGCGCCTCGCCGATCTCAAAAAATTTGTGATCGTTGATGAAGCTAAAATTCGGGGATAGATTGCGTGCGGCCAGCCCATCCAACATGCTGCCAACAATCAAACCGGTGACTATCGCGACGATAATCACGAAGGCGATTTGGGCGATAATCTGAAGGATGCGCTCATCGCGTAGATATGAGGCAATTGTCCGTATTTCAGGCGGCTCGGATTGTGTATATCCTGCCATAAAAAATCGATCCTTGTTCTTAAAAAATCAATATTCTAAAAGCGGGGTACACAAGTGTACCCCGCCTTGTCTAATTTGCCAAACGTGTTGATTAACGGAACGGCGGGGCGTACAACAAACCACCGCGTGTCCACAGGTCATTGAGGCCGCGTTCTAGGCCAAACACGGTGTCTGGGCCGAGATTGCGGTCGAACACCTCGCCGTAATTACCGACTTGGCTGATGACATCGACCATGAAGCTGTTGTTGCTCAGGCCGAGCAATGAACCCGCTTCCGTGTCGCCAATGCCGAGAAGGCGTTGGATACCCGGATCATCGCTGTCGAGGAAATCGTTGACATTTTCGCTCGTGATGCCGAATTCTTCGGCCTGAATCATGCCGTAGATTGTCCAACGAACAATATCGGCAAAGATCGG
>RFIA01000399.1 GCA_003695675.1 Chloroflexota bacterium | reverse complement strand
CGTCGGCGCATCAGCCAAAGTTGGGGATGCGATTGCAGTTGATGTTGGGGGAGTCGTCGAAGCGGGTGTTTGTGGTATCAAAGTGGGGACGGGTGTGGGGGATACTGTGATCGTCGCGAAAGGCGGCGAATCGTTCGTGCCTTGTGGCGTTGGAGTGGGCAGCACGACGCCGACCAACCCCTCGCGCCCAAAAAGCAAATCGGTGCGCCCTGTTGCCAACAAGCCGAGCACAAAAAATAACCCGGCTGCGGCTGCAAAAATAAATAAGCCGGTCGAGAATAAAAATAATCGCCCGCCGCGTGTCCCGGCATTGCGGCGTTGCCGCCAATACGACCCCGTGCGCCCAACGCGCAATTGTTGCAGTGAAATAAGAAATAAAAGCAAAGCGACCGCCAACAGGCCGCCGATGACTTGAGGAAACACATCAATGATGTCGCGTAGTGTCATAACAGGTTGGCTTCAAATAAACTTTATTGAGTGGTGCGGCTTGCACCTTGCAAATAATCAATCTTCAAAAAATGAATGTGTTTTTACGATCTGTTGTCTGCGCTATCTTGCGTGAATAATTATAACGTGTTCTAAAAGTGTCGGGTATAGTTGTATTATGGCTTTATGAGGCTAGCGCTGCGGTGCAATATATGCTGTTTTTTCCGCATACTTCATGCTGTGCTTTGCGCTTGCGGATAGATCGTCTGAGGATTTATGATGGCAACGCACTCGTTTCGACTGATGGTGACATGCGACGATTGTGGTCTCTCGGAAGGGGTCAATCACGCGGCAAATTCGCTGTACAATCGGGGCATGATAACGACGGTCTCGATATTGCCGAACTTCCGCGCGACACAGCACGCCTTCCATTTGTTCAAATCACACGCCGCGCTTGATGTCGGCCTCCATCTCAACCTGACGGAAGGTGACGCCATCACCGATTTCGGCGCGGCCAATGCGTTGGTCGATGCACACGGGCGCTTTCATTCATGGAAGACCTTCTATCGCCGGGCGTTGTTTGCTCGCTCATCATTCTTATCGCTCATCGAAACTGAAATGATCGCACAAATGAATGTGTTTCTCGATGCCAGTATACAACCGCGCCATCTGACGACTCATACGCACTTCCACATCATCCCAACGCTGCGCCGTCTTGTATACACATTGGCACAACGCTACAAGATTGCATGGGTGCGCAATGGTCGTTTGCGGGCGGCGGCTGAACCGTATAATATTTTGCTGAAACGATCCGGCTTGACACATCATGCGTCAGTACATACACCGGATTATGTCATGAGCGTCAAGGGATGGCTGCGGCGTGACCCGGCGCAACTACTCCGTCGTCTTGAGTCATTGCACGGGCATATCGAACTCGTCGTCCATCCCGGCTTTGAAGATGACAACACATTTCCGGCGGGCGTCCGGTATGGCGTGGCGGCGAGAGTTCGCGAATCGCAGTATTATGAGCGGGTATTCGATTTGCTGCGAACGATGCCGGAGTCAGTCATCATCACGGCGATGGAAACAAATCGTTAGGCAAACATTTTGTAAAATGATTGTAACTACTCAGGTCGTGTATTTGCGAGAAGAAAAGCAAAACGATTCAACGCAAAGGTGCAAAGAGGCAAAGGCGCAAAGGATTTCATAAGAAAATCTTGGCGTCCTTGGCGTCTTGGCGGTTCAATTTCTTTTCAATTCGGTCGATTCATGCCGATATACTGAGTAGTTACTCTGTCGATATGGCTCAATGATACAGCGACAAATGAACTGTTACAGACCCGTACAACATGGAGCGATTTGATATGACACATTCGATTCTTGGCGATATGGACATCGATGATTTTCGGCGGCATGGGCATGAGATCATCGATTGGATTGCGGATTATTTTGAGCATCCCGAACGCTACCCGGTGCTGTCGCGCAGTGAACCGGGCGACATCAAAGCGCAGTTGCCGACCAATCCCCCCACACACCCCGAAACGATGAGCGACATCATGCGCGACTTCGATGCTATCATCATGCCGGGCATCACGCATTGGAATCATCCGGCGTTCTTCGCATACTTCGGCATCACCGGGTCGGCACCGGGTGTCCTCGCTGAATTTTTGACGGCGGCGCTGAATGTCAACGGCATGTTGTGGAAGACTTCACCCGCCGCGACGGAACTCGAAGAAGTGACGCTCGATTGGCTGCGACAGATGATTGGGCTGCCCGACGATTTCAAAGGCGTCATCATGGACACGGCATCAATGTCGAGTATGACAGCCATCGCCGCCGCGCGTGAACGTCTCGGCCTCGACATTCGGCGGCGCGGTATGGCCGGGCGCAGCGACCTGCCGCGTCTCATCGTCTATACATCCGCACAAGCCCATTCATCGATTGAAAAAGGCGCGATTGTGCTCGGCATCGGCCAAGAAAATGTGCGCAAGATTCCCGTCGATGACAATTTTCGGATGAATGTAGACGCGCTGCGACAAGCGATAACCGATGACATCGCCGCCGGTCATCTGCCGCTGTGTGTCGTCGCGACGGTCGGCACGACATCGACGACGAGTATCGACCCCGTGCCCGAAATCGCCGCGATATGCCGCGAACACAAGCTATGGCTGCATGTCGATGGCGCTTATGGAGGAGTCGCGGCGATTGTCCCCGAAATGCGGCATGTCCTCGCCGGTGCCGAGTTCGCCGACTCGGTCGTCATCAATCCGCACAAGTGGCTTTTCACACCGATTGACCTGTCGGCATTTTATATTCGTGACCCGCATATTTTGCGGCAGGCGTTCAGCATTCTGCCGGAATATCTCAAAACTGCTGAGCAAGATAGCGTGACCAATTATATGGATTGGGGGGTGCAACTTGGGCGGCGTTTCCGTGCGCTCAAATTGTGGATGGTGCTTCGGACATTCGGCGCGGAGGGATGCGCGGCGCGGCTTCGCGAACACATCCGCATCGCGCAGACCGTCGCCGCCGACATCGACGCCGACCCTGACCTCGAACGACTCGCGCCGACGCCGTTCAGCACGATTTGTTTTCGCGTCAAACCGCACGACTTGACGACCGGCAATGACGACATAGACGTTGAGACGTATCTCAACACATTGAACGAAGCGACACTCAACGCCGTCAACGCGACCGGCGAAGTCTATATGTCGCACACGAAACTCAATGGCCGCTACACGATTCGCATCGCTGTCGGCAACATCCGCACAACCGAAGAACACGTCCGTCGGGCAGTTGCGCTCATCAAAGCACACGCGAGTCGGTTGGATGGCGAGATGCGCGTTGGTATTGAATCGGCTAAGTGATCTCTAATTTACACATTTTTTACATTTGCTTCAAAATATGGTTACAACTCTGCTCTACAGTGTGAATGTCGATGGCAATCACGTCGTTGACACTGGCCTATGGAATAGAGGAGAGAAAATCATGAAGAAGATCGTTTTGCTCGTCGCGTTGCTGGCGACCCTCGTCGCCGGAGTCGCGGTTGTCGCGGCGCAAGATGACGGCGCTGACCGTCCATTTGGACGCGGCGGGCATTTCGGCGAACATCGCGGCCCGTTCGGTGACGGGCAACATTTCTTCGGCCCGAACGGTCAATTCGGTCAACAATTTCGTGAGCGCTTCGGCGAACGTGGTGGGCGCTTGTTCGGCAATCTCGCTGAGCAGCTCGACATGACGCCGGAAGAGATCCGCGAAGCGCTGCAAAATGGTCAAACGCCCGCGGATTTATTGAGCGAAGCCGGTATCGATGTTGAAGCGCTGTGGGCAGAACGTCTCGCTGCGGTCGAAGGCCGTCTCGATGACGCCGTTGCCAATGGTTTTCTGACGCAAGAACGCGCTGACGCCATCCTCGAACGCTTCACCGAACGCTTCAATCTCATACACAACGGAGAATCAATTTAATCGAGTCCCCATCCAACACTCGTAAGATGTCCTCACATTTTCCCCGTGTCGAACCCGCCCGCTACCCCGAAGGCGGGTTCTTTCATGCCTCTCCGGCATCAATCATGCGGCGGCAATTCACCGATGATGATGAGATCGTAACGGCCATCGGTGCGGCCATCGAAGCTGTGCAGCTCAATCGGGTGCGGCCCGCTGCCATCAATCCGCAAACCGGCGTCGAAACGGTCACCGATGATCTGCAAATTTTCTGAGGTCACGGCCACACCGGCGTCGCGTATCGCGGGCACCGCCTCGCATTCACGCCGCCCGGCGTCGTCGCATTCGCGCACATCTGCAATATTCTCGGCATTCAACAGCATGTAGGGGTCGAGACGGCTGTCCTGCGCCGCGACCATATACACGAATAAGCTGCTTTCGTCGGCTGCGAGTGCGCCCTGACCGACATCGATGATGTCTACGTCATTGCGGTCATTGATTGCGAAACCGCTTATCACCGCGATGAAGCGTCCCGGCCTGCCATCCATGCTGCCGATGATGAATTCCACATCGCCGCGCACCGCGACGACATGTTGTGCGACGCGGTCTTCTTCGCCCGGTTGAATGGTGACGGTCGCTTCGCCGGGTAATGTGAATGTGTCGCCCGGCGCGACTCGACCGTCATTCTCGCAAAATTCAAGCGGCGGATTGTCGCTCGCAGGCGTGATGCGGATGCGCAGTACCGGGACGAATCCGTCAAGGCCGTAGACGCCGATGAAATTTCGCCCGCTTTGAAATTCGAGATCGTCGCCAAATTTGATCACCGCCGCCGATGTGACCTCATAGCCTTCGTCACAACGAAATGTCACCTGTTGAAACAAATCCGGCACGCCGACATTGATGCGGTCAACGCGAAGCTGATACGTGCCGGTCGATGTGCCGCTTTCATTGCCGACTCGCGTCGCGACAATCGTATACGAACCGGCTGCCGGAATCGTGAACGGCAGTTGAATCCGGCCATTGACTGTGCTCTCTGCGTCTTCAGTGCGGGCGATGAGGTTGCCGCCTGTATCGAGAATGCCGACTAGGGGTTGCAACCCGTCGGCAGCCAACATATCGACGACAATTTCGTCGCCTTCATCGGCATTTATCCGCCACCAGTCAAAAAATGCCAAATCGGTAATTGTGTCTTCAACCACCTGCCCATAACCGATATTCACAATGGTTGGCGCTTCCGGTTGTGCGGCAGCCGGATACGCCATGAACAGGATGAGTAATAACACCAAGATTGTGATACGCATCAATTGATTACTCCGTAGCTGAGTCATAATCCATCACTTGGATGACTGAACCGACGAACACGAAACGTGGAACAAAACGATCTTGAACCGCCAAGCCACAAAGGACGCCAAGTTTGCTGATAAAACATTTTGCGCCTTTGATTGATTCTTTTGGCCTGATGAGCTGACATCCCGACACCTGACCCCCTGAATATCACCTAAATTGTATCGTACTCCACAATTGGCAAAACAAAAAGCAGCCGCCCGAAGTGACTGCTCTTTGTCGTGACTTGTGTGAAACTTGTGACGGGTGTTACTTCAGCGTGACCTTCGCGCCAGCCGCTTCGAGCTTTTCTTTGGCGTCGTTGGCCGCATCTTTGCTGATGCCTTCTGCGACGATGGTGGGCGCGGACTCGACCAATTCTTTGGCTTCCTTGAGGCCGAGATTCGTGATCGTGCGAACAGCCTTGATGACATCGATTTTCTTCGGGCCAAAGTCGGTCAATTCGACATCGAATTCGGTCTTTTCTTCTTCCGGTTCAGCAGCTGCCGCGCCTGCACCCGCCGCAGCAGCCATCATCACCGGGGCCGCCGCAGCAGCCGTGACGCCCCATTTTTCTTCGAGCTTTTCTTTTAACTCTGCCGCTTCCAGAATAGTCAGGGCGCTGAGTTCTTCCACCAGTTTTTCGAGATCAGCCATGATTGATTTATCCTTTCTCGGATGAATTTGTTGATTAAGTGATTATGCTCGGTGAAGCGAACTTCACCGCTAACGAATTTGCAATATTACGCGGCGTCGTCGCTGTTTTCTTGCACATAAGCCTGTAGCACATTGACGAGACTGCCGGTCGCCGAATTGAGCACGCTGACGAGTCCGGTCGCCGGTTGCACCAACAAACCGGCCAATTGCGCCCGCAATTCGTCCATCGACGGCAGTTCCGAAATGGCTTTGACGGAGCTGACGTCCAGCACTTCGCCGTCCATAATTCCGCCCTTGACGACCAAAATGTCGGGGAATTCTTTGGCGAATTCAAACACCGCTTTGGCCGTGCCGGGGAAGTTGCCGTTCGCAATCGCGACCGCCACCGGCCCGACGAGCAATTCTTCCGGCACCGGCCAACCGGCATCGGTCAACGTGCGTTTGAGCAGTGTGTTTTTGGTGACGACATACTTCGCGTCAATCTCGCGCAATTTGTTGCGCAATTGGCTGATTTGCGCCACCGTCAGCCCGCGATATTCGGTGATGACAAAGCCCGACGTATTGTCGATCAGTTCACCATAGTGGGCGACCAATTCTTCTTTCTTCTTCCGTGAAATTGCCAAGTATCTTGCCTCCTTTCTTGAGGAGTGTGTTAGCTTTTCAGCCGGTCAGCAATTCGGTATTCAGGTCAATTTTCCGTTGGGGCATAGCTTGCTATGCCCTTGCATTTTATGACCGGGCAAGTGAATTGCCGATGGCGAAACAAAAAAGCGACCCGCACACAGCAAGGCCGCCATTGAGTCACGCATCAATGGAGAAGTTCGCGTCGGCCTCGGCAGGAAATTAAGCCATGATGACACCTGCTGTCTGCGGCATGTGAATTT
>RFIA01000056.1 GCA_003695675.1 Chloroflexota bacterium | reverse complement strand
CCGTGCCAATTCAGGCAATTCGGCAATCGTCCCTGTGATGACGCGCTGTTCCGTAGTCGCACCCCATTCAATGATCGCGGCAGGGGTTTCGGAATTCATGCCGTGCATTACCAACTGCTCCGCTATTTGCGGCAAGCGCTTGACGCCCATGAGAATCACCAACGTGCCATTCATGTTTGCAAGCGCATGATAATTAATGCTGCTCGACCTTTTAGTCGGGTCTTCATATCCGGCAATGATGGTAAACGCACTGCTGATATGACGATGTGTTAGTGGAATACCTGCGTATGCCGGTACTGCAAACGCACTTGACACACCCGGCACAATCTCAAATGGAATGCCCGCTTCACGACACGCAAGTGCTTCTTCGCCACCGCGACCGAAAACAAAAGGGTCACCACCTTTGAGACGCGCAACGATCTTACCCGCTAGGGCACGGTCAACAATCACATGATTAATCTCCTCTTGGCTGAGGCGATGCTTCGTCGGCGCCTTCCCTGCGTTGATGCGTTCTGCATCAAGACGCGCTTCATCTAATAGTGCCATCGGTATCAACCGATCATAAACAATCACATCGGCAGACTGCAACAAGCGCAATCCTTTGACCGTGATTAAATCAGCATCGCCGGGGCCGGCACCGATGAGATAAACCTTACCCGTCATTCAATTGCTCCTTAGCAGCAGACATCCAGAAATTACATGCTTCTTTGCAGGGAATTTGCTCAAGTGATGTTTCGCCGAAATGCCATGTCGGATGACGCACACAACGATCACAAATCTTATCAATGTTGTGTTGAATTTGTTTCTCATTGAGTCGGCTCAGCGTTTGAAACATCCCAACTTGTCGCGATAATGTCTCTTCAAGTGGCACACTCACAAACTGCCTTTGATGATTTGCAGCCCAATCCGCCACTGCGCCGGGATAGACTATTTCGACAATGCCATGCAACATCGCAGGCGCCGTTATAGGCACAAACCAGTCATGCGGCAAATCGTCGCTCGTCGCCAGTGGACGAAATGGGTTGTCGCGCAGATGCGTCCGCAATTGCGCCGGCGTATCTATCCGTTGTAGATGCGCCTCCACAACATCCGCAGGACATACCTGCTCAAGTGAAAGGCGCAATTGGCCGAAAATCAACTCGCCGGTTTGCGCGACTGTCTCAATAAATTCATCACAACCAACTTTTGGAAAACAATTCCAACTATTAGATTTGGTTCGCGCAAATGGCAGGCCAGTCCGTCCTGCTAGTTCAAGTATCAACTCAACAATCGACTCATCTGTACCCACAGGCGGTGTATAATACACACATCGCCCTTGAATCGCGGCAGATGACTGACCTACTTGCAACCCCAATGCACGTGGCACATCTTCAGTGACATGCGAACCGGGCGCTAGAAAAAACGGGACAGCGATCAAATATGCTGACTGTGTTAGCTGATACACATCAGAAATGAACGGCACATCATCGAGATACACATCGACAACTTCGGCAACAAAATTTATTTTGCGCAATTCGTCTGCTTGCTGACGGGTTGCGTCGCGGCTATTACGATTACGCAATGTGCCGTGCCCGATGACTGCGACGGCGACTTCGTCAGGGTCAAGCCGTTTTGTTGCCAAGACATCCTCAACACGCTGCCGCACAACTTGCGCAAGATAGGGATGGTCGCCAAGTGTTTGCGAATATCGTATTGTGCGGCCATCCCGATGGGTAACGGCCCCATCAAGGCACATTTTTGCTGGGATGACTGTTTGTGTGAAATATCCCTGCGCAGTAAACATAGGCACAATGACGATTTCATCTGCTTCAACTGTATCCAACACACAACTGAAAAATGGCGCTTCTTTCCAGAAGCAAGCTGTAATTTCATCGGCAACGCCCCACGACCGCAATATGTCGACATATTGCCAAACGAGACCTGCTGTATTTGGGCTGATGTGCGAACCATGCCCGGCAAGAATCAAAGCGGTCGTCATGATACAGCCTCAACACACTCTGATAACAACCGCCGCAATAAATCATGCGCAGCCTGTTCATGGCCGCTTCTCAATAACGACAGAATCTCGGAATCGATTACCGCATACCAAAATGCGTGTCGGGCATTTTCAGAGGGGATTTGTCTTTGCACATCGGAACGCAATTCCTGCATCCACTTTGCAAGGACAATATATTCATCGCCAATAGATGTATCTAATTTCTGTTTCAAATGAGTTGTCAGCGCCGGCGATGCACCGCCCGTTGAGATTGCAATCGTAAGCGGCGAGCGATCAATGACAGCCATATTGTTGAAATCGCTTTCGGCAGATTCATCAACGATATTGACCAACGCACCCAATGCTTCAGCATCATCAGCAACGACCCGATTCACATCAGGAGAATCAGTCGCAGCGATGACAACGAAAGGCTGGTGTGGCTTCAGAAGCCCATTAACATATCGCTGTGATTGCCATTTAATCTGCGATTGGTCAACGAGTTTAGTCAATAGTGCGTTCAATTGCGGACTGATGACAATCACTTCTGCACCTGCATTCAATAAGCCAATCACTTTGCGAAAAGCCACACGACCGCCGCCGACAACAACACAGCGTCGCCCCCGAATATTCAACATCACAGGATAAATCATCGTCCCCTCGTCACGACGCAAGATGAATGCCACATTCGATTTTGTTGTGACCATTCCACCGACCATCACGCGAATAACTCGCCTGTGCAACAGCACTTGTGCAAGGGAAACAACCGATGCTCGGATAGCCGCGGTCGTGTAATTCGTTATAGGGCAAATTATGCACGTGGATGTATGCCCAAATCATATCTTCCGTCCATGTGGCGAACGGCGCGAGTTTGACACGATGATAACGACTGTCCCATGACACAATCGGCGTATTGGCGCGTTGCGGCGACTGGTCTCGACGCAGGCCACTAATCCAAGCATGATAACCGACGAGAGCATCTCCAAGCGGTACAACCTTACGCAGATGACAGCAATGATCGGGCGATGTTTCCCAAAGTGCATCGCCATGACGAGCAGCTTGTTCATCAACTGTCAGTCTCGGTTTGACACGCACAAGATTGAGATTCAATCGCGCTTCAAGTTCGTCAATCAAAGCGTAGGTCTCAGGAAACAGCAGACCCGTGTCGAGCGTCAAAACAGTCGTATCCGGCGCAATCTCACTCATTTGATGCAAAGTCACGATACCTGTCGGTTGAAAACTCGTGACAATCGCAAGACGCTTGCCAAATGTCTCCGACGCCCAATGTAAAACATCTTGCGCGTATCCGGTCTCAAACTGATTATTCAGTTCGTCGAGTTCATCGCGCAATGTTTCGCTGGCTGTGATGTCGATGTTCATGATGATGAGTTACTCCAATCCAAGCTCACTATCAACTTGAAACCGGAACACCAGCATCGAGCCGAGCAATCAACGTTGGCAAGTCGTCGGCTTTGGGCACGACTACGCGAATGCTGAATAAATGACGAGGATCATCACTAGCAAGCTCAATCTCAAAATTCGCATCGCCATAAATTGCTTGCAAGGCAACACTTACGTCCTCCCGTACAAGGTCAAGGGTTTCAGGTTTATTCGGCGCAAGCAGACGGTCATGAAATGAGACAATCACCTCGGATGTGTCGAATGAAATGCCATGTAAAGCCCCATCCGATTCGATTTTTTCTGCGGCAATCAAAGCCAAGCGAAAAGCATCGTGTAGCGCATCGCGCAAGTCAGCTTGCAATGCTCGTTTCCGTGTATATAGCAAACCCGGACGCCCTTCACTGAGATCAAACGCGTAATCGACCTCATGTCCAATCAAAATGACACCGGGACCTTGATACACATGCTTATAATCAACGACATCAATCAGCAATCCTTCAACCGTATGATTTTGGATCCACTTCTGAAATACCGGGATAAAGTCACCGGGATCAATCGTTTCGGGCCGGCGAACAAAATATTTGATACTGATACGATTTAGAGACATAATGGGTTCCTCTCGTGAGTTTCTCGACTATGCGACAATAACACCGTTGACCCGAGCTTCGGTATCATGGCACGATTCGATAAATAACTGCGCTTCCTCAATTAAGCGATGGGCAGAATCTTCATCAGGGTTAACCGTCGGATTTTCGTGCCGTGCGAACAGATAACGCCCAAATTTACCCTTTGCAAATTTGTCGTAGAACAATTCCGTGTCGTAGAATCGTGTGCGGAATTCTTGAACAATGTCATCGGGGTCTTCAGACACATCGAGCAATTGCGTCCGAATCAAGGCTCGCGCACCAAGAAGCATGGCTTTATACGCACTTTCATCAGCAGCCTGATAGTCGCCTTCATCCAACGCAATCATGGCATCAAAAATTTGCGATTCGGCTTTGGCAATTTCGATTGAAAACAACGAAACGACCTCACCAGCACATTCCCCCACACCAATATCCCCGATTGAGAATTGACGCGAGTCGCCCCAATCGCTGTAGAACGACGGGTCAACTTCGTAGTCAGGAACATTCATAAATGGCTCAAGCATATTGCGGATTTCCGCCTTACCAAGCCGGGAAACCCACGCTTGAAAACGTTCACCACGTTCACGTTCGGCGACATAGCGTTCCGTAATGGCATCCAATACATCAGGCACCGCTTTTGCTGGGACAGCACCAAACGCCAACCCAAAGCTGGCGGCGTTTTCATCCCATTGCCCGCCGAGAACAACTTGGAAGTGCGGTACTTTATAATTGCCTGCACGCCGACTGTTGCCGAAAAATCCGATGTCAGCGACATGATGTTGTCCACATGAATTGAAGCATCCGCTAATTTTGATCTTCAAATCCTTGATGGCATCCGGCAATGTGGCCGACTTAGCAGTCAAACGTTCACGTAACTCACCAGCTAATCCGCGTGATGAGGCAATGCCAAGTTTACAAGTGTCGGTGCCGGGGCAAGTCGTAATGTCCACAATTGTGCCTGCGCCCGGCTCACCAAGCCCGATTGCTTTCAATTCGCGATACAGTGCGACCAAATCTTCACCCGCTACCCAACGTAGGATGATATTCTGCTCAACTGTGGTACGGATATTGTCACCCACATACTTACGGGCGATGTCGGCTAGGTGATAGGCCTGATGTGACGAAATGTCGCCAAGTGGCAAATTAATCGTGACAACGTGATACCCTGCTTGTCGTTGATGATAAACATTCGTAGCGTACCACTCGGTAAAACCTTCTAGCGGAGTCTGTCCATTCAAGGATGACCCGGATTTAAGCGGATTATCAACATGTTGGTGGGCATCTTCGATGAATTCCGTCCAACGTACATCTTCGGGCAGAGATTCCATTTCCTCAAATACAAGACGCCGGAATTGTTCGATGCCGAGTTGCGAAACAAGGAATTTGATGCGGGCGCGATTGCGATTTTTCTTTTCGCCCAGACGAGCAAACACACGAGAAATCGCCTGTGAAAGCGGTAAGATTTGTTCTTCAGGCAAAAAATCGGTCAACAATTTGGCTTGATGCGGCACAGCACCCAATCCACCGCCGACATAAATCGCAAAACCGCGCTTCTCTTCGCCATCAATCACTTTCGTTTTCGCCAACAAACCGAGATCGTGCATCTTGACGAGACCACATGGATTGTCGCCACAACCAGAGAATGCGACTTTGAATTTTCGACCAAAATCTTGTGTATCGTCGTGTCCAAGCAAGAAAAACGTCATCGCCTTAGCATAGGGGCTGACATCAAAGGTCTCGTCGCGACAAACGCCAGCGAGTGGACAAGCTGTCACATTACGCACGACATTGCCGCAAGCCTCTCGCGTTGTGATGCCCACCGCTGCCAATCGCCGCATAATGTCCGGAGTATCTTCGATGTGAACATAATGGAGTTGAAAATCTTGCCGCGTTGTGACGTGGAGGATGTGATCGGAGTATTCCTCAGCTAATTGTGCAAGGACATCAAGTTGGTCGGGGGTCAAACCACCAAATGGCACTTTGATGCGCTGCATACCCGGCGCATCCCAAACAGTATTGGGGCCTTTCGTCAAATCGCCTGAAGGAAAATCGAGTGTCTGCGTCTGAATACCATCATGACGCTGACCATTGTCATAACGTTGACCGTAAACACCGCGCCGCAAACGTGTTTCGGCAAAGACTTTTTCATCAAGTTTGCCCTGTCGTCGCAATTCCATCTGCCCCTCAAAAATATCGATTTCGTGCGACCAGTCTTCAGGCATTTGACCATCTAATATTTCTTTCCATGAATTTGCAGCCATTCGCATTTCTCCAAATTAATCTGTCGCCAACCAAATAGCAGAAAATAAAACGCCCCGACTTGCGTCAGGGAGTTTATGCACATACTCTTCGAGATGTTTACACAATGACTTTATGCACACCATCTCCACTCATGACGCAAACCCAAATATGCCTTCGCGGGCATACAACAACACATACAGCAAAGATGCCAATCGATGCTATGAACGTGGTTTGCGTGACGGATATGCAAAACAATCTCCTACAACATTAACAAAAAACTCCGAACATAGTCCGGAGTTTGAAAATTCACACAATCAACAAGGCAATGCTATCGCGACCCCTCCGGAGAGAACCGAGTGGTGTGGCAACAACACATACAACAAACAAAAAGAATATTGGGTGAAAACATCTCAGCAATCTCAAAGCAAACGATGTGCGTCATCATAACGCGCATCAGAAAAATTGTCAAGCAATTGAAAAGACCAATTCATCTGAATTCAAAACTTGGATTACATATCCATTACATTTCAGTAATACCAATTAGCACAATAGCAGATTTTCAAACTCGCCGAGTTGCATATTTCACAGTATAATCGCATTCTAATGTTACTTTAATGTCATACAAAATCTAAATATCCGACAGACACCGTCCACCAACAGGGCACAGGATTGTCACACATGCGAAAATTAATCGGTCAACCGAGAACGATTATTCTTTTTTTGATCCTTATTGCGATTGGTGTCACATTCGTTGTCGCCCAAAATGGTGGCAATCTCGTGGCAACGAATCGCGATGTGCTCATCAACGATGGTGACGGCGATGGTGGTGCAAGCTCCGGCGATACAATTCGATATGAAATCGTCATCGCCAATTGTGGGCCGGAGGACGCCGAAAATGTTCAATTTTCCGACACGCCTGACAGCAACACACAACTCATCCCCAATTCTGTCACAGTAGGTGGTCTTGAACCAGCTGACTCACAATACTGTGGTGGCGATCAAGATGACGACGATCAGGGTGACGACGATGACGACGATCAGGGTGGGCGTAGAAATCGTAATGCCCGTGCGCGTGACGATGCTCTAAATGTCACTAACGGTGGCAGCAATAACATCAATGTGACCGATAATGATCGAGGCAGAGGTTTGCAAGTCGTCAGCTTTGGCGACTCGGTGGCGACAGTTGGCACATTCTCGGCAGATGGAGTCACGGTTGGCACCTTCCCCGCGCCGGGAGGTGGCACGATTGATGTCACAATTGACGCTGTCGGAAATTTGACTGCAACTGCCAACGGCACAACCGGCACTGGTACTGTGACAATCTTCTATGAGATACAAGCTGCTAATGGCTCAACCGACACCGCACAGGTCACAATCACATTTGGCGACTTCCCCGTTGCCGTTGACGACACGTTGGCGACATTAGGCGCAGGCAACGAATATTCGACTAATGTCGGTGTCACATTGAACATCGGCGCCGGTACTGGCCTGCTCAACAATGACACACTCGGCAACCCTGCTGCAACGCTAACCGATTGGGGCGGTGGCGACGCCTCCAATAACGTGAACCGCAATCCGGGCACATCACGTCCATTTGCAGGCGGCACACTGACGGTCAATGCAGACGGTTCGTTCGATCTCGTCAACCCAACAATACCGGGTACGTTTACGTTCGATTACATCATCGACAACGGTCT
>RFIA01000398.1 GCA_003695675.1 Chloroflexota bacterium | reverse complement strand
GGGTCGAAGCCGCGTTCGGCGAGATATTGTTTCGCTTCCGGCGTCAACTCAAATGTGATCTCGCGCTCGGCCAACAACTGCTCAAGCCGTCGCAATTGAATATCGATGATCCGGGCGATGTGATCTTTCGTCAGGCTGTGGAAGATGATGATCTCATCGAGCCGGTTCAAGAACTCGGGTCGGAAGACGGCATCGAGTTCAATTTGGATCGCTTGGTGCAACGCTTCCGTGTCAGCATCCGGCCCGGCCTGCTTGATGAGCTGACTGCCGACATTGCTCGTCATGATGATGACCGTGTTGGTGAAATCGACGGTACGGCCTTGCCCATCTGTCAAACGACCGTCGTCAAACACCTGTAAGAAGATGTTGAAAACTTCCGGATGCGCCTTCTCGATTTCATCGAACAACACCACCGAGTACGGACGACGACGCACCGCTTCGGTCAATTGACCGCCCTCGTCATAACCAACATATCCCGGCGGCGCACCGATGAGTCGGGCGACGCTGTGCCGTTCGCCGTATTCGCTCATATCGATGCGTACCATCGCGTCTTCCTCATCGAAGAGGAATTGCGCGAGCGAGCGGGCGAGTTCCGTCTTGCCAACACCCGTCGGGCCAAGAAACATGAAGACGCCAACCGGACGGTTCGGGTCTTGCAGACCGGCACGGCTGCGACGCACCGCCGACGCCACCGCACGCACGGCCTCATCTTGCCCGACAATCCGCTCATGCAAACGCTCTTCCATGCGCATCAATTTCTCGACCTCGCCTTCAACAAGCCGCGAGACCGGCACCCCCGTCCATCGTGAGACGACTGCCGCCACTTCATCGGCGTCAACCTCTTCTTTCAACAACGCCCCGCCCTCGGCTTGAATTTGGTCGAGGAATGCTTCGCGTTCCGCTAAGTTCTTTTCAAGTTCTGGCAAAGTGCCGTAACGCAATCGCGCCGCCGCTTCGAGATCGCTGCGCCGTTCGGCCTGCTCAAGCTGCACCTTCGCCTCATCGATTTCAGACTTGATCTGACGGATGGCGTCAATCGCATCTTTTTCTTTTTGCCAACGCGCCATCAACGCATTGAGGTCTTCGCGCAAATCGGCAATTGTCGCTTCAATTTCTTCGACGCGCTGCTTCGAGGCTTTGTCGCGTTCTTTCTTGAGCGCCTCGCGTTCGATCTCAAGCTGCATGATGTGGCGTTCAACTTCATCAATCGCAAGCGGACGCGAGTCGATTTCCATCTTCAAATGCGCGGCGGCCTCATCGATCAAATCAATCGCCTTGTCCGGCAATTGGCGGTCTGGCAGATAACGGTCGCTGAGCGTCGCGGCAGCAATCACGGCGCTGTCTTGAATGCGCACACCGTGATGGACTTCGTAACGCTCTTTTAGCCCGCGCAAAATGCTGATCGTGTCTTCGACACTCGGTTGGTCGACAAAAACGGGTTGGAAGCGCCGTTCAAGCGCCGCGTCTTTCTCGATATATTTGCGATACTCATCGAGCGTCGTGGCGCCGATGGCGTGCAATTCGCCCCGCGCGAGCATCGGTTTGAGCATATTGCTGGCATCCATCGAGCCTTCTGCCGCGCCCGCGCCAACAATCGTGTGCAACTCGTCGAGGAACAGAATGATGCGACCGTCGCTGTCGGCGATTTCTTTGAGCACAGCTTTGAGGCGTTCCTCGAATTCGCCGCGGAATTTCGCACCGGCGACGAGCGCCCCCATGTCAAGCGCGACGACCTGTTTGTCGCGCAGGCTTTCGGGCACATCGCCGTTGACGATACGCTGTGCGAGACCCTCGACGATGGCCGTCTTACCGACACCGGCCTCGCCGATCAAAACGGGGTTGTTTTTTGTGCGCCGGCTAAGGACATGAATCACACGGCGAATTTCTTCGTCGCGACCGATAACCGGGTCGAGTTTGCCCTGCCGCGCCATGGCTGTTAGGTCGCGTCCGTATTTTTCGAGACTTTGAAACGTCGCTTCCGGGTCGGCGCTCGTGATACGCTGCGAGCCGCGAATCACTTGCAACGCTTGCAAAATGGCGTCGCGGGTCACATCGTGGCGGCTGAGCAGCCCGCCGACCGATTTATCCTCAGAAAGCGCGATCAAAATATGCTCGGTGCTGATGTAGTCATCGCGCATCTTCCCGGCTTCTTTTTCCGCCGCATTGAGCACTTTGACCGTCGCCTGACTCAACCCAATTTGCACATTAGAACCCGAAACACGCGGCATTCCATCAATGATTTGCTCCACTTCGGCGCTAACCGCTTGTGGACGGCTGCCGATTTTCGCAATCACTTGGGGCACGACACCATCTTCTTGAATCAACAACGCATACAAAATATGCGCCGGTTCAATCGCTTGATGACCGTAATCTGTGGCCAGCGATTGAGCTTTCATTAAGGCTTGTTGTGCTTTGTTCGTATAACGATTTAAGTCCATAAATCCCATCCCCTTTGTCGATTCTTTCTGTTCGCAGTATATGGATAAGACATCAGAACCGTATCGGAAATGCGTCAGAAAGGTATAAGTGAGTTTGCCACATACTGAGGCAATCGGAACAAAGCAAATTTTTACGCTACATCAGCGACTTGTAAGGACAGGTCTCAGACCGCCCTTACATAGGATCATCCCGCGAACGGTCTCATAGAGAGCATGATCCCCTTGTTTAGAAAGTTATGTTCGTATCAGTAATTGATGACACCTGTCACACTGATTTGATGACAATTATGCCGGTTATCTAGCGCACAGATGCGTCACAATTGAGGGGTATCATCGATTATTTTTACTTCAGGAGCAGAGGCCGTGCATCCCCAACGAAAACAAAAGCTGATTCGCCAACCTGTGTATGATCTCAATGTGCGTCCGTTCATGGTCATTTGGGAAACGACGATGGCCTGCGACTTGGCTTGCAAACATTGCCGCGCCGAAGCCATCGCCGAACGCGACCCGCTCAGCCTGACGACGGACGAAGGCAAAATGTTGCTCGACCAAATTGAGCAATTCGGCAAACCGCGCCCACTCGTCATCTTGACCGGCGGCGACCCCTTCAAACGCGACGACATTTTCGAACTCGTCGAATATGGCACAGCTATCGGCCTGCCGCTAGCCGTCTCGCCGTCGGGCACGCCGTCACTCAATCGACCGAATCTGCAACGCTTGAAGGACGCGGGGGCGAAAGCCATCTCGCTGAGTATCGACGGCTCAAACCCGGCGATACACGACGCTTTTCGCGGCGTCGATGGTTCATTCGACATGACCGTCAGCGGTTGGCACGACACGCTTGATGTCGGCCTCAAGGTGCAGCTCAACACCACCGTCACCCGGTACAATCTGTACGATTTGCCGAATATCTTTCGTTTGGCGCAAGATGTCGGCGTGATGACGTGGAGTGTGTTCTTCCTCGTCCCGACCGGGCGTGGCAAGGTCGAAGACGAAATCACACCGCAGGAATACGAAGATGTCATGAATTGGTTGTACGACGCCGGGAAATTGTTGAGTGTCAAAACCACCGAAGGGCATCATTACAAGCGCGTCGTCTTGCAACGCACATTGCTTGACCGCAAAGGACTCGACCCGGTTGATGTCATGCGACTCGGCGAGACGTATCAACGTTTGTATCAACATTTTCTCGATGTGGCCGACTTCGACAATGTGCGCGAAGTCACCGAAGACCGAACGCGCCGCGCCCCACTGCACATCAACGCGGGCAATGGTTTCGTCTTCATCTCGCGACGCGGCGATGTGTTCCCAAGCGGATTCATGCCGGTCAGCGCGGGGAATGTGCGCGATATTGTTTTACCGGACATTTACCGCGAAGCGCCTTTATTCCGCGACCTGCGCAATCCCGCGAAACTCGAAGGGCGTTGTGGCGCGTGCGAATTCAACAAAATTTGCGGCGGGTCTCGCTCACGAGCTTATGCCGTCAGCGGCAATCCATTGGCCGAAGAGCCGTTCTGCGCTTATGAGCCAGGCAGCTTTGCTTATCACAAAGAGCTTGTGACAACTGTGCCCAGCATGGCACCTTAGCTTAGTAATAGGCGGGGCGCGGTTAAATATCTATATATCCGTGGCCGGGTTCAGCAAGTGTCACACGACATAGGGAAATACGCCCAAAAATGACATCATGTTTGACCCTTTGTGGTTATTTGAAGCCATGCGGGTGATTACCCTGTCTGTGTAAGATCGGGGCTGAGACCCGCCCTTACGAGTCGGAGGGGCGACACGGCGCGTCGCCCCTACTTACGTCACAAATGTGCGCTGCGTCGCGTGTTGTTCCCACGCGCCGGTTTTGATGATGGTCGCGATTTCATCCATGACGGCGTGAATTTCGTCGTCGGTGTTATAGAAATGCGGCGAGATGCGAATCCCGGCCTGATTGCGCCAATCAAGTTGGAAGTCGCGCGCCATCAACTCGCGGCTGATTTCATACGAGTGAGGCATATCGATGACAATCATGCCGCCGCGTGCTTCGGGGTCGAGCGGTGTGCGGACGGTGTAGCCGGCTTCGAGCGCTTTCTCGACGAGGATGGCCGTCTGCCGCACATTCTTGGCACGGATGGCGTCGATGCCAATCTCGGCGATGATGTCTACGCCCGGTTGAATCGCATACAGCGACGGAATACCGAAGGTGCCGTTGAGCAGACGATAATTGTCTTCGCGCAAGTCAATCGGCGCGAGTTCAAAATCAAACGGGCGCTT
>RFIA01000397.1 GCA_003695675.1 Chloroflexota bacterium | reverse complement strand
TAAAAAAATGTTGCGAAAAAGTTCGCTTTTAAGTGTACGCTCTGGATGGGTATCGGATGAAAACCCGTACAATTTTAGGATTATTGGCAAATTGAAAAATACAAAAACCGACGAACTTTCGTCGGTTTTTCTTTAGAAAATTAGCCAGTCAAACTTTGTGCGGGGAGGACAGGATTCGAACCTGCGGTACGCTTTTGGCGCACAACCGCTTAGCAGGCGGCCCCAATCAACCACTCTGGCACCTCCCCAATGATATATTGTTGTTTTATTTCCCCACAAAAACACTAGGCGGAGGGAGTGGGATTCGAACCCACGGTGACGCAGGACGCCACAGTGGTTTTCAAGACCACCGCCTTAAACCGCTCGGCCATCCCTCCGAATGATTCACACAACTCATGCCGTGTAATTCGGTAGATCAGTTCGCGTGCCTAGTGTGTGGTGAACAGTGATGAAACGATATGATGAAATCGCTCAAACAACACAGACAAATATGGCCCACGTCACTATAACGCAAAGCAGATAAAATGACAATACAAGAATCCGTATAGATCATCATTACAGGGTACAGATTGTTACCGGTTCGTTTTTACGAGATTTCTGTATAATGTAAGGAACGTAATTTCAGGTGGAGTCGTATGGAAATTATCTTTTTTGCAATTGTAGCGCTTGCTTACCTGAGTGTGGTGGTTTATCAGGCTAATCGTGATGATGTGATTGGTGGTCAACTGGTTAAACGCACACAACAAGCAACTGCAAATATGAATATCACCGAAGTTGCATCTCGGAATCTTGGGGCGACGGATGATGACTTGGCCAGCCAACCAAAGATGATACGTGGTGGTCGTGAAACTCTGATGATGTGGATGTTATATGCCGCTGTATTTATCACGTTTTTGTTGGGTTTACTGATCTTTCTCGGCGCGATTTTACCAGATGATGCTCAAAGCGATGATCCATCGCTCGTTTTTCAGGTCGAACGCTTACCTGCAACAATCAATTTTGTCCTCACATTGTTATTTGTGATTGTCAGCATCAGTGTGATGCGGTCTCGTGCAGTACGAGTGCGGTTAAGGCGTATGTTGGAAAGTGATGCGCTTTATAATCCCGATTCGCGTGTACATACTGCTGCGATTGTTTTGTCGTTTGTGGCGTTGTCTATGACATTAAGTACATTTGTCATCAGTGGTGGGTTATCTGGCCTTGCTGAAAATGTGGCCGAGACGGAAATCGCTGTTGACGGACTTGTTGTGCAGATGATATTAGAGGTGGCGGCTGCATTTGTGGGCATCCGTTTTCTTTTGCAACGAGGCTTTTTGCAAAGTGTAAGACGGTTAGGATTACGCTTGCCGACTCCGGATGACATGACATGGGGTGTTGGTGGTGGTATCGGCTTGTTCATTTTTTTGATTGTAGTAGGTGGAATTTGGCAGGCGCTGGTTTCGCCGGAAGTTTTTGATGCGCAAACAGCTGCTTCTCAAGAGATTGCCAATGCGATTAACACATTACCCCTTGCATTTGCGGTTGCTATGTCTGCCGCGGTTGGCGAGGAGATTTTTTTTCGTGGTGCTTTGCAACCTGTATTTGGGGTTGTGCCGGTTGCAATCTTTTTTACCTTATTGCACACGCAATACACGTTGACACCGGCGACATTGATTATATTTTCTGTAGCGGTTGGTTTGGGGTTGTTGCGCAAAAAGTATAGCACCACGACCGCTATCATTGCGCATTTTCTGTATAACTACATTCAACTCGTTATTCCATTGTTGGCTGTTTCTAGGGAGATTGCCCCATGAAACTCTTGATTGCAGCTTGCAAAACGTATCATGAAGGCTAGGCACTGCCGTGCGATATTCGATCATTTTTCTTATAATTCTTGCTGGTTTGTTGTTCAATCTTGATGCACTGTCGGCACAGGATGAACCCTTGTTCGAAGCAGAAGGCGCAATCGTGACGTGGTTTGCCGAAGTGATCTATCCTGAAGCGATTCTTTTTTCAATCGAGATCGGTGTGCCTGCTGAACAAATTGCAAGCGCTTCCCTAGTTATTCAGCCGGAGGGAGGACGGCGCATACCGATTACTATAGACCTTGAGCAAGCGATTGTTCAGGAAGAACCAACAACACAGTTGAATTATCTCTGGGATTTCCCTCTGCAGGAAGCCCCACGTTTATTCTCGAATGTCATCTACGAGTGGGTTGTTTCATCAACCGATAATCAATCATCTCGTCTGCGACATTTTATCCCTTTTCAAGATATGCGTATTGAATGGCGTGACGAGTCAATTTTTCCAAACCTTCGCATGATTTTGCCGACAGAAGGGCCGTCGAATCAACGCCTGCACAACGCAATTGAGCCGATTTATAATTTGCTGGCGGAGAACACAGGAACGCGCCCTACAATTGACCTGCTGGTCATCAATCGGGCTTTGTTGGATAGTCTCTGCACGACAAATCGTGCGGGAGAGTCGGTCATTGTGGGCGAAATCACTGGGACAGAGGTACCCTGCGATCCTGAGGTAGTGCGAGGTTTGATTAATCGGACGAGTTTAGAATTCATCGAGACTGATTCACTTGTGTTGCAAAATATCACCGACCTTGCTTCACAACGCTTAACCGAAATCTTTTATGCGCCACTCTGGGGTAATCGCGATGTGCCGGACTGGTTTGTATCGGGATTAGGCAACTTCTATTCACCAAATCCGAAGGGGCAATTTCTGAATACATCGCTCAATGTGGCTCGGACGAATACCCAATTCACCCTCAATGAAATGAACATGATGCCGGATGATCCCGATCTACAGTTGCGTTGGCAAGCCCAAAGTTATGGCATGGTGTTATATATGGCTGACCAAATTGGTGTGCCTGCTTTATTTGATTTTGCTCGAAGCTTAGGGACATCAAACCCATTTGACACAGCGTACCAAGTTGTTATGCAACAACCGCTATCTGGTCTGATCCCAGCATGGCGAAATTGGTTGTTCACAGAACCAGCCGTCTCTGCCTATGGATTTACGCCTTATCTCGAAGAGACACCGGCACCTTCACCAACACGTTCACCGACGCCCTTTCCACCAACAGAAACATTGGTACCCTCGGCCACACCGACAAACACACCGCTGCCAACTATAACCGGTGTGCGCTCAGCAACGCCATTGCCGACAAGAACACCCACAGCAACGCCACGCCGTGGTACCCCAACCGTGACACCACGCCCTGCGGGAAGCCTACCGACAGTTACGCCTGTTGTTGTGCCGTCACAGGCGTCCAATGAAAATTCATCACCGACGGTTGCAATTGCGATTGTTGTTGGTGCTGCTTTGATTGGCTCGGTCATCGGTTTGCTGGTGACACGCATTCGGAGATAATCTTGTTGATCAATCTATATGATCTTACATTACCCGCGTTGACCGATTTGCTCGAATCGTGGGAAGAACCGCGTTATCGTGCTAAACAACTGTGGACGTGGTTGTATCAAAAACGGGTTGATTCGTTTGATGTGATGACGAATCTGTCGAAATCTTTGCGTGAACGTCTCAAACAAGAAACCACCATAGGGACACTTCATCTTGTTGCGGAGCAAATAAGCCGCGATGATACAGTCAAACGCTTGTATCGGCTGCCGGATGGTCAATTAATCGAAGCTGTTTTGATGGAATATGATGATGCCCGGCGGACGGCGTGTATCTCGACACAGGCTGGGTGCGCGATGAGCTGCGTGTTTTGTGCGACCGGGCAAATGGGCTTTGCGAGACACCTGACAGCAGGTGAAATTGTCGAACAGGCAATACACTTTGCGCGTGACCTTGACACACGCAATGACCGTTTGAGCAATGTCGTGTTGATGGGCATGGGGGAGCCATTTCATAATTACGATCAATCAGTTGCGGCTGTGCATCGGTTGATGAGTGGTCTCGGTATTGGCGCTCGTCATATCACGATTAGCACCGTCGGTATGGTGCCACAGATTCGCCGCTTTGCAGATGAAGGTTTGCAGGTGCGGTTAGCAATCAGTCTTCATGCGGCGACTGACGACGAACGGAATGTCTTGCTGCCGGTCAATAAACGGTGGCCTCTCAATGATTTGATAGATGCTTGTAATTATTATATTGAACAAACGGGACGACGAGTTACCTTCGAGTGGGCTGCTATCTCCGGTGAGAATGATACACCTCAGCAGGCACACGCATTGGGGAAGTTACTTAAAGGCATGTTGTGTCATGTCAATGTTATTCCGTTGAATCCGACCGGAGGATATGCGGGGATGCCGTCAGCGGTCAGGGGTATCAACGACTTCATCGATATTTTAAGCACGTATGGTGTACGTGCAACTGTGCGGGTGCGTCGTGGCATTGATATTGATGCCGGATGTGGACAATTGAAAGCCTCAGTCATTAATCCCAGAACGATTGAGTGATGATAAACCGGAATATGCTGTTGCGCTCGCGAGCGAATCACTTTCCGGTGAGAACACTCGCTCAAGAACGAATCAAAACGCGAATATCTCTGGCTATTGATGCAGTCTCGGATGAAACTTAACTTTTATAACGCGGAGTGGAGCGAAATACATTGAAATACGTTCTCGTAAGCTAAAGAAAGTACGAGTGTTTGAAATACGTTGCCCTTGACGGCAAGATTAACAGCACACAGGTACAATCAGAGCGCAGATAGCTTATGCCCATAGACGGCAGGAGAACAAAGCGCATGTCACACATCATCGGCATCGACATTGGGAAAGACAAAATCCACATATCTACACCCACGCCGGATGAACCGCCGAAACAATGGGTTGTTCATGTCATCGATATGAAAGACCCGAACTGGTGGCACGACCTTATCGGCCATGTCAGTCACAACGCACTCGTGGCCGCAGAAGCCACCGGCTATCACTGGTTCGCTCCAATTGCGCGTGTTTTGATTGACAACAGGGCGGCCAACATCTGGTACGTTGACGGGCGCACAACGCGACAAGTGCGCAATGTCAATATCTCAAAGCACAAAACCGACAACATGGATGCAAGGGCGCTCACCCTCATTGCGCAACGCCTAGCGGGCGGCCAAGCCCAAGCCGGCTGCTATCCATTCAACCTCGAAGAGCTTACACAGGTCAATCACTTGCGCCTGCTCGTGAACGCGCATCGCCGCTCCATAAAACAGGTCACACGCCGCAAAAACCAGCTCAGGGCGCTTGCTCACTCTGTGTGGCCACTTCTCAGCCAACGCCTACCAACTTGGCGCACATGCCTAACATACAACTGTGTAAGCCCGGCGCAAATCCACTGGCTAGCCGAAAACATGGAGACAAAGATGGACGGGCGAAGGCGAAGGCATATCGCAAACCTTGCGTCGCTAATGCCGCCCATTGATGCCGACCCTGTTATTGAAACCCAGTCAATCAACATAGACGCCGCACTACGCATCGCAGAGAGCGAAACAAAAGACATCGAGAGCGAAATAACAGAGCTGCTCAATGCCCAATTCCCAATTATCGCAAACCGTTGGCGAACAATCCCGGCCTCGTCAGACATATTTATTGCAGCCTTACTCGTGGCAACGTACGGAAAGCCTGACGAATTTGAGCGGGATAACTTTGTAGCCGCCGTCGGAGCAGCCCCATTGTGGCGCTCGTCAGGAAAGCAGCACAAAACAAAGCCGCGAAAAACCGGCTACAGACCGGCAGTTGATGCCCTACACCTCTGGACGCTGCTGCTATTGAATAGCAAACAGCCAGAAAACCCCGTCAGGAACTATTACAAAGCAGGTCAAAGACGCAAACTCCCTGCGGCTCGTAACAAACTAGCTCGTCTACTGTGGTCAGTTGCACAGTCTGAAGAAGGGTATATCTACAAAAAGACCGAAAAGGAGATCAAGAATGAAACAGATAGAACTTGACATGCCAAGAAACGACATCAGCGAGGCCGTTGACGCGGCGGAACAATTCTTGATGCGTCAACGCAACGCCGCATACAGATTGCTGCTGCTAAATAGCCGTGACAACTGGACAGACGCCGACATGCGCGAAGTTGACACCCTGTACAGGAATTTTCACGAGGATTTACAGATATTGAAAGCCCGTATCGACAGAATTCTGGGGAATAAAGAATAGAACGCCGCAGCCTTCTTGACTGCGGCATCACAGGAAAGCGAGGCCACAAGCCAAGCCATAGAAATTATACCCCAGCAACTGCAACAACCGCAACAACCGGGTAGACGAAAAAACATGACCGGGCACTGACGTCGGCTTGCTTGTGGCCGCTTGGGGCGGGTGTCTCGCCATTTAACAAGATACCCGCCCACGGACGGTTGCCCTGCTACGCAGCGCCCGCGCGGCCATCAAGCGGCGCGGCGCGTCCCATGCCCGACCCACACTGCCGCGCCGCAGCCTCTGTCAGTGCCCGGACGCGGCGGCGCAAGGCGGCCAATGCCCGCTCCCGATGCGCCGCCGCTGCTGCGGGGGGCGCGCTCCCCGTCGTTCGGAGTGCGTCGCGTTGCGTGCGGCGTGCGAGCCTCGATCAGCTCCTCTAAGCGTTGGCCGCACGCCTCCATCC
>RFIA01000396.1 GCA_003695675.1 Chloroflexota bacterium | reverse complement strand
TGCTGATAATACGGCAGCGCAATCAACCCGACCGATAACGCCCAACCGCGCCCTCGCGCCCACGTCGCCTCATCAACAGAGACTGCATCGCGGAACACGGCGCGCGCTTCAACGTCGAACAAATTCCACGCCACTTGTAAATCACACGCCGGGTCGCCGACAGCGAGACCGCCGAAGTCGATAACGGCGCTCAGTCGTCCATTTTGTGCCAGCAAATTCCCCGATTGCAAATCGCCATGTATCCACACCGGCGGGTTATTCCATGCCGGTGTGTTGAGCGCCGCATCCCACGCGGCAGACGCCGCATCGGTATCGATGATGCCATGCAAGGAGTCGATAGCGGCGCGGGTATCGGCATCGCGCATGACGAGCGGCACGCCACGCGAAAAATTGTGAGAGCCGGGGCATGGCCCGCCGGTCGTATCGATGTGTTGCAGCGCGTTGATGAATTGCGCGAGTTGTGTTGCCATCTGCGCCGGGTCTGTAATGCGGTCAAGCATCGCGTTGTCGCCGTCGAGCCATCGGTAAATCGACCATTGAAAGGGATACCCTGCGCCGGGCTTGCCTCTCGCGAGTGGTGTGGGGATAGCCAACGGCAGATGTGGCGCGAGTTTCGGCAACCACATTTGTTCTTTATCCACTTGAGCGACAGCGTTGTGAATGCGCGGCAAGCGCATCACCATCGCATCGCCGAGACGATACAGCGCGTTGTCCGTCCCGGCGGAGGAAACTGCTTCAATATGAAGGTCTGCCCATTGTGGGAATTGCGCTGTCAGCAAGCGCCGGACGAGAAGATCATCGATGTCAATTTCGTCGGCGTGCATTTTCCCAACGGGCATCGCATCAACTTTCGCTTGAGGGCGGCAAGAATTCCTGAATGTTATTCTTGATGGCAAAGGCAGCGGCTTCGGCGCGGTTGGCCGCATTGATCTTCGACAACACACTGCTGACATAATTGCGCACTGTCCCCTCACCGAGATACAATTTGACAGCAATCTGACGATTCGTCATGCCCTCGGCGACGAGCGCGAGCACGGCGAGTTCTTGCGGTGTCAAATCGGCGAAGGCGGCGGCGTGTTGTGCTTTATTCGCTTTGCGGATTTCGGCGAAGATGCTCGCGGTCATCGCCGGATCGAGCATATTCTCGCCGCGACTGACATGCTCAATCGCGTCCACAAGTTCACGGCTGCCGATACGTTTGAGGACGTACCCGGCAGCGCCGGCTTCGATGGCCGACAGCAGCAATTCGTCTTCAGCATAAGAGGTCAGCATGATGACTTTGCAGCCCTCGACGCGGGCATTAATCTGCCGACAGGCTTCGATTCCTGAAATGCCGGGCATCCGAATATCGAGGACGGCGACATCGGGGCGGAATTGTTGCGCCCGTGCGATGGCTTCTTCGCCGGTCGAGGCTTCGGCGACGACTTGCAAATGATCGTGTTGTTCGAGCAACGCCTTCAAACCGGCACGGACGACTGCATGGTCATCTGCGATAAGAATGCGTACAATAGTGTTCATAATCAATCATTTCATTCTAGTGATCTAGTGATGAGTAACGAGTGATGAGAGCAGTGTAAAGTAAAAAGTATAAAGGTAAAAGTCTAAATTGGATGGATTGATAACTGACATATCGGATGCCAACTTTGGACTTTTCACTTTTACCTTTTCACTGACAAGTCGCACCATACACACGAATGGCAGCACATGAATAGTGACCAATCTCATGAACATACTGTGCAAATTGATCTACAACAATTGCAGAACATCGCCTCGTCGGTGATGTATGCGATTGAGGGCGAAAATCTCGAACAGGTGCTCGAACGTATCGCCCATGTTTCAAGAAATCTCGTGAATGCGAAGTATGCCGCGCTCGGTATCCCCGATGGCGAAGGCAGTTTGAAATATTTCAAAGTCGCCGGGATGACGCCCGACGAAATCGCGGCTGTGCCGCATCAACCGGAAGGACGCGGCTTGCTCGGCGTGATTATGCGCGAGCAAACCGTGCTGCGCCTCGAACGATTGGCCGATGACCCGCGTGCCGTTGGCTTCCCCGAAGGGCATCCACACATGACGAGTTTGCTCGGTGTGCCGGTGATGACCGGCTCGCAATTATACGGCATGTTGTATTTGTGCGACCGCGAAGATGGCCAACCGTTCAGCGAACAAGATCAATGGTTGATTGAAACCATGGCCGGTTATGCCGCGCTTGCGATTGCCGGGTCGGAACTGCGCGAGAAAGAAAGCCGCCTGACGCTACTCGAAGAACGCGAACGCATCGGCATGGAACTGCACGATGGCGTGATCCAATCGTTGTATGCTATCGGGATGCAGCTTGAACTCTTGCGCACCAGCAAGCAGCCGGATATCACACAACTCGACGCCACTGTCGAAGCGCTCAATGAAGTCATCGAAGACATCCGCCGTTATATTTTGAATCTCAAGCGGCGCAATATCGAACAGAAAACATTGCGCGAAGCCGTGGAAGAGATGGTCAGCCGGATGCGGCTGCCAGAGCATCTACAAATAGCAATCGACGTGCCGTCTCATACAACGCGCTTGACGCCGATTGTATTCGACGCCGTCTGCCAGATGGTCAACGAAGCGTTGAGCAATGCCGTTCGTCATGCCAAAGCGCAGCATATTCACATTCGCTGCCAAGA
>RFIA01000395.1 GCA_003695675.1 Chloroflexota bacterium | reverse complement strand
TCATTGAGGCAAGCAACATCCATCATGCTCAATCCGATCACTATCGGGGACATCGCCATTGACCCGCCGTTATGCCTCGCGCCGATGGCGGGGCACACCAACCGCGCCCTGCGAACCTTGTGCCGCGAACTCGGTGACTGCGGTCTCGTTTGCACCGAACTCATCAGCAGCAACATCGTCAAGCACAACGGCGCTAAGCGAGCCATGCAAGCCTTCGATTGGTCGCCGGAAGAAGAGTCGCCGATTGCGGTGCAGCTTTTCGGCAACGACCCGGACGCGATGGCGGTGGCCGCGCGGCTTGTCGTCGAACACGGCGCAGACATTGTAGACATCAATATGGGTTGTTGGGTGCCGAAGCTCGCGAAAAAAGGCGGCGGGGCCGCCCTGCTGCGCGATGTCGATACAGCGACACGAGTCGTCGAAGCTGTCGTCAATGCGGTGGATGTTCCCGTCACGGTTAAAATCCGTAGTGGATGGGAACCGGGCAAGCCTACAGCGATTCCTTTTGCAAAAGCGGCCGAACAAGTCGGCGTGCAGGCGATTGCCGTTCACGCCCGCTTTGCCCATCAAGGACATCAGGGCGAAGCCGATTGGGACATCATCCGGCAAGTGAAGGAAGCCGTGACGACAATCCCCGTCATCGGCAACGGCGATGTGGTCGATGCTGCCTCTGCCTGGCGCATGTTGGCGTTGACCGGCTGCGACGGCCTGATGATTGGTCGCGGCGCACTCGGTCGCCCGTGGATATTTCATCACATCGCGCACGAGTTGCGCACCGGCGAGACGCTGCCCGAACCGTCACGTGCAGAACGCGCCGCGCTTGCCCTACAGCACGCACGCCGCACCCTCGCGACGACAAAACTCCCCGAATACAACGCCATCCTCGAATTTCGCGGGCAAATCTCAAAATACGCGCTCGACGAGCCGGGTTCGCTTGAAGTTCGCAATCGAATCGTGCGCGTCGAATCGATGACAGAACTTGAGTCCATTTTATTACGCGTCATTGGTACTAACATGTATGATACACTGATAGCACATTAACAGGATTATTACTCGGCATAGAGGTTGATAGATGGTGACTAAATTTGAAATCCGAATACGTCATGCTACCCATTATCTCGAGACTCTTGAACACATCGGAGACGATTACAAAAAGGGCGGCAATTATGTGACGAGTTCATTGCAACAACTTGAGACAGAATGGAATCAGGTTCGACATGCACAAACGTGGACTTACGAAAATTGGCGACATAACGAAGATATTGCGGCTTTGTATAGTCTACTTTCCTTTGTGGCATCAGAGGTAGTAGACGCAGCACGAAATACATCCGAACGTATTGAAATTTATCAAAATGCTCTGACAGTTACCACCGCATTAGAAGAGAATCTGGGTATCTATCATCAGCTTTTGCTGCTTGGTCGTGCATACAATGATGATGGTAAAACTGAAGAGGCAATCGCCGCCGTGAAAAGAGCTGTCCAAATCGCCAAACAAGAAAACAATCCTGCATTTGAGGCATCTGCGCTGAATACTTTGGGGGAAATCCACCGCACAAAAGGCAACTATCCTGAAGCAGAGATTTGTTTTGAGGAATCCATTCGTATTAGCAAAGAAATTGGAGAACCACCCGAGGAACGTGTGAGTACAATGAATAATCTTGCATTGCTTTATAGTATGCAAGGTCATAATGATAAAGCGATCAAACTTTTTGAAGAGGCGCTTGAAATCGCTATCGAAAGTGGTCAGGTTCATATCGAAAGTATCATCCGTAATAACCTGTCACATGCTCTCCGAGCAGAAAAATCTTCAGATGAACTTCTTCCGATATTAGAAAAAGAATTACAGATGCTTCGTCAACAAGGCGATCAAAGCAATTTGGTCGCGGCATTAAATAATCTCGGCGAAGCCTATCGTGAAGTAGGTCAGTATCCACAGGCATTTGAATATTTACAAGAAGCCTTGGAAATCAACCGTAATGTGGGCAATCGCTGGCAAGAGGGGATAACATTACTGAATATTGGGTTAATCTATCATCACCGTGCGCAATTTGATCGTGCAACTAATTATTTACAACAAAGCATTGTCATCAATATTGAAGTAAAAAATCAAACGGGGCATGCAGCTGCCCTCAATGGCCTCGGCGCAATGCACACACTCATAGGTAACTATTCACAAGCATTTGATCTACTTGAACAAGCGCTTGAAATTCGTCGGGCAATTGGCGAGGACAAGGGTCAAGCAACCACACTACAAAATATTGGATTAGTTTACCAACGCAAAGAACAATTTGATCAAGCATTGTCTTATTTTGAACAAGCGTTTGAATTGTATCAGGACTTGGGAGACACCCACCATGCTGCGATTGTTCAGGCTGCGATAGGTGAACTTTACCGGCTAATGGGGAATCATGAACAGGCATTCAGGTTATTGAGCGAGGCATTGCCGATCATCCGTCATTTTAATAATCGAGCAGTTGAAGGCATGCTTTTGAACAATCTTGGTCTTACGATGTATGAAATAGGGAATCCTACTCAGGCATTGGATTACTTCAAACAAGCATTAGCAATCGGACAAGAAGTCGGTGATCGATTTAATGAAACGACCACCCATTTCAATCTGGCAAAACTCTATGGTGAAATGGGGCAAAATGATCAAGCGGCGTATCATCTTGAAAAGATGGCTGCGCTTGCAAACGAGTTGAATTTGCCAGAAGTCAAATTGCATGCGCTAACTAATTTGGCACAATTGTATATGTCCACAGGTCAAGGTGAGCGCTTACTCAATTTCGGCAACGATTTTACGGCGATCTCTCATCTCGCATTAAAAAGTGATGATCTTGAAACAATTATGGCTATTATACCAGCAGCAACATATTACTATAAACAGACAGGAAAATTCAAACAGGCTATTGAACTTCTCAATCAAGCCTATTTCGCAACGAGGATATTCAACGAACCAATTATTGAAGCGGGTATTCTTGCACATCTCATTGATACCTATACCATGTCAATACAAGCGCAATCGCACGATGTGGAATTGGTCAAACAACAATTGCAAAATGCAAAAGGTGCGACAGAAAAAATCATCTGGCTGATCGAAACTCACCGCCTTAATTTAGAGCAATTAGGTGGTCTATCATTGCAAACCTACCAACAAATGTTGGAAAATATTTCAAAACAGTTATAAAATCTAAACATGCCTGCCAAGCTCAATAGTATGCGTTTGCTCGAAAAGCACGACATCCCGTATGAGGTGATTGAATATCCTGCCTCAATGCGCGATGCCGAAGCCATTGCAGAAGCCATC
>RFIA01000394.1 GCA_003695675.1 Chloroflexota bacterium | reverse complement strand
ATCTTGAAATGCCTGATTGCTGTCCACAATTTGCCGCTCAGCACCTGTGATGACCATGCCTATCGGCGCGGACTCGAAAATGGTGCGGAAGCGCTCTTCACTTTCGCGCAATGCTGCTTCGGTTTGCATCCGTTCGGTCACATCGCGCACGAAAATTTGAAGCCGGTCGCCTTCCAACATCTTCGCGCTGACCTCTGCATAGAAAAGTGAGCCATCTTTCCGACGCAAACGACGTTCTAGCAAAACAGTACCCGTGCGCATCTCATCCCATGGAATCGGTTGCATAGCGAGGTCTTCGGCGGCAACAATATCGGCGATTCGCATCGTCAGCAATTCGTCTCGCGAATAGCCGAGCATCGTGCAAATCATCGTATTCGCATCGACATAATAGCCTTCTTCATCGGCAATCAAAATGCCGTCGGAGGCCTGCTCCATAATTTGGCGATATTTGGCCTCGCTTTTGCGCAGGTCTTCCTCGGCTTGTTTGCGTTCGGTAATATCGCGGACAATGCTTTGCAGATACGCTGGCCGGCCATCACGATCATAAATCATCTCGATATTGATCTCTGCCGGAAATTGCGTACCATCGCCACGCCGCAACATGCGCTCATACGGGGGCAACTTCTCGCCCGCAAGCAGCCTTTTGTGGATGTTCGAGGCGGCTTGATGGGCATCGGGCACAATGAATCTTGTAAGGGGGGAGCCAATCATTTCGTCGAGTGGGAGGCCGTGCATTTCTGCGGCACGTTGATTGCAATCGATGATGATGCGGTCTAATGTGATAATATAGATGGCGTCGTTGGACTGATTGAATAACCCTCGATAACGGGCTATTTCTTGCGCCTTTTCGTCGATTAATGTCTGTATAGCTGTCTGTGATTCTAATTCAACCACGCGCTGCCGTAATGAGGCGATCTCTTCAAGCAATTGAGCTTCGTTTTTTTGCGCGTCATTCATAAGATGATTTCTCGTTGGCTGTCACAATCAATGGATGAAAGAACGCCGTCAACGTGCTAGATGGGTTTGTGACTTTGCGATTGATGTATATTCAGAAATGCAGGCACATTTTGTAGGATAAAATTGCATCCTGACGTAATCCATTATAAACGCAATAATATTCGCAGTGTATCGATGTTTACTTGAGATTCTAAAAGGCGACGATAGTACCCATTCTGCTCATTTTGTGCAGAAAATATTCAAAATCGACAATCTGGATTGATGAAGACTCATGAGCAAACAACTCATCATTGGAGATATACACGGTTGTTATGATGAATTACAAGCGCTGCTTGATCTTGTCGGGCCGTCTGAGGCAGATGAGATTATTTGTGTCGGCGATTTGTTCGACCGCGGGCCGAAGCCGTACCAAGTCCACCAATTTTTCACGACGCATCCAAATACCCACGCCATTATGGGCAATCATGAACGCAAACATCTGCGGGCATCGCAAGGCAAAACCGCCCCAGCCTTATCACAAATCATCACCCGTTGGCAACTTGACGAACATTACAAGGCAGTCTTGGCTTATATCGAAACGATGCCGCTTTACATCGACTTGCCGGACGCGACAATTGTCCACGCTTTTTGGGAACCAGGCGTGCCGCTTGCAGAACAACGCGAACACGTCCTCGTCGGCGTCAAATCGGGCGAAGAATATTTATACGACAAGTATGAACGCCCGTGGTATGAACTTTATGATGGTGACAAACCGCTCATCGTCGGGCATCGCGATTATACGGGTGTGATGAAATCGATGATTTATCAAGATCGCGTCTATGGTATCGACTCGCGTTGTGTTTATGGGGGGGCGTTGACCGGGTTGTTGTTGCCGGACTTCAGGCTGTTTTCCGTCCCAGCGCGAAAGGCACATTGGTTCAAAATCCGCGACCGTTATGTCAAAAACGGGATGTAATCCAGTCTGGCGCGCTGCTATGCTGGCTGGCCATTGGCCGTCTTCAAAAAGGCTTAAGACACCTGTTATTCCGTAGTGCTTGCCTTTGTTCAAAACTGTGCTATATTGTGGATAGGTAAGCCTTGTGGGACAATTGAACCTTTATCGAGCATGTCATAACACATCTGACAGGAGATTGATCTTGGCAAAATCACGGACGGAACAACTAGTTGATCGTCTCCGCGATTTGCAGAGCAGTTCAGGCGATGTCGAAGGTGCTGCAATTGTAAGCGTTGACGGTCTGAGTATGGCTTCGGCTCTCGCGGCAGATGTTGAGGAAGATCGTGTCAGCGCGATGTCAGCGGCAATGTTATCACTCGGTGAACGTATCTCATCGGAATTGGGGCGTGGCGTTTTGGAACAGGTTTACGTCAAGGGGGAACATGGTTATGTCATCTTGACATCGGTCGGTGAAGAGGCTGTTTTGACAGTGTTGGCTCGCCGCGAAGCAAAACTCGGTTTGATCTTCCTCGATGTTGCCCGTACTGTCGAAGACCTCGAAACGATTGTCTAATCTGGTAAATCACTGGCAGAGGATTCAAATTTGCCCGAAGCGAATACATTATATTACCCAAACCGTTTTGCGCGGTATTTTCTCCTTGCTATGGAAGAGGTGCTTGGGCGCAGTGGTTTGGGCGTGTTATTAGATTACGCACACCTCGAAGCCTACAAAACAGAATTGCCACCGGACAATCTCGAACGGCAATTTGATTTTGCTTACTTTGCTGCGCTCAGCGAAGCGCTCGAAGAGATGTATGGTGAACGTGGTGGGCGCGGCATGGCGCTGCGAGTCGGGCGGGCGTGCTTTGCACACGGCATGAGATCGTTCGGTGTGTTGGCTGGCATGGGCGACCCGGTCTTTCGTGCCGAACCGCTTGACCGGCGTATCGTCGTTGGTCTTGATGCGTTGGCGCGGGTATTCACCAATTTCACCGATCAACGCACATCGGTTGAAGACCACAACACACAATATCGTATGATTGTTGACGAAAGCCCGATGGCATGGCAGCGCCAAGCCAGCCGACCGGTTTGCCATGCGTTGACGGGTATCATTCAAGAGGCGTTACGTTGGGCGTCAAATGGTTACGAATTCCACGTCCAAGAAATCGAGTGCCGCGCAACCGGGCATAGTCATTGTGTCTTCGCCATCAATAAGCAGCCTCTTGGTCGCAAGTAGATTACTTTGGTGGCGAGGCGCTGAATAAACGCAAGATGTGCGCCGCTTGTCTGCCATCGTCATCGATACGCATCTGCCCGGAGGTGAGTGCATCGGTGAACGACAAATGTACCGTGAACACGCCGAATAACACATCCGGTTCGGCAAAGCGTATCGTCAAGAACGGGTCATCGACGACGCCCGCGCCAGCGCTGCCACCATCGGGCGCGGCGATGATGTGCCACTCGCCCCCACTTTCACCATCGATATAAAAATTGATCGGTGCGACCAAATCGCCGCCGACATCGGGCCAATAGGCGGCGCTCATCTGTCGTATATAACGGTCAACCTGACGCTGCAATAATCCCGGCGAACAACGCCTCCACAGTGGTTGATTGTCTATCGGACGGCTGACCTGTGCGCCGTGAATCACCCCGACATGCGACAATTGAAAATCGATATAATCGAGCACGCGAAAGGCGCGGTTGTAGGCCGGAATCGCGATCATCAAATTGGCTTCTTGCGGCGTGAGGGATTGCGCATATTCGGCGGCTTCTTCAAGCGCGGTGAGCAATAGCATCAACAATTCATTGGCGGAGAAATATTCCCGCGCTGCAATTTCGGCCTCGTTCCATGCCCGCAAATCGGTGCGATGGACAAAGCCGTCGATATGCAAGCGCTTGCTCCCGGTCAAGGCGTGTTCAATCGCCCGGTTGAACATCTCGGCGATTGCGACGAGATGCGCTAGCGTTTCCCACAATGTCCAATCTTTGTCGCGCGTGCCGGTGCGCATCTCCCACACATTCGGCGGGATGTGGCGCCAAAAGTGTTCGACAATCGCCGTCATTTCAATGAAGTCATCGAAGGTGGTTTGTGGGTCGAATGTGGTCATAGTGCGTTTTGTCCTCCGGTGTTAGGATAGCGCACGCTGTTGATAACGAGGTTTATATCATGTGGCGCTTCATATCGATTATCGGGGTAATCATAACGTTCTCTGCCGGATTCGTCGATGCACAAGACTTTATCGTGACGCGCATCGCAACCGGATTGCAAAATCCACGCGGCATCGCGGTTATGCCAGACGGTCGCTTGCTCGTTGTCGAGACCGGCACAGGAATGCCGGTTGACGACCTAGCGTTGCACACAGGACGCATCAGTATTTTCATGGATGACAACAACGATGGCGATTATGACGACGCGGATGAGCGCACCCCTCTCATCACACAATTGCCGTCGTATAACGGGTTGACCGTTTTTGGCACACAAAGTGATGAGGTCGGCGGTGCAGGTGATGTGGTGTTGCTTGACGACGGGCGTATCTTCTACACCAAAGATAATCCGCAGCAGGGATACGCGGCGGATGGTAACGCGACCGACATTGGCATTGCGGAAGCGACGCTTACTGGCGAGCACGTCGGCACATTGACGCGCAGCTTCTCGACACTCAACGGAATCGCCTATGATGCCAACACGGCGACACTTTATACTGTCGAAAGCGGTCTCAATCGCTTGCTGGCGGTTTCGTTACAAGGTGAAGAACGCATCGTCACCGAATTCGCGACGCTCGCGCACGGTCAACAAGCGGTGCCATCCGGTGTTGCTGTTGACCCGCGCACGGGTGATGTCCTTGTCACCTTATTCTCCGGTCGTGTGCCGGATTATTTCGACACGGTATTGACCTTTTTACCCGGCGACTCGAAAGTCGTCCGCGTCGATCCTATGACGGGTGAACAACAAGACGTCATCACCGGCTTGACGACCGCGGTCGATGTCGCGGTCGATGAAGACGGCAATCTATATGTCGTCGAGTTCACAGCCGGATGGCCGACAGCGCGAATGCCGAGTGATTTTGACTTGTATGACTCGGAAGCGCTGCCGGATAGCGGAGGTTATGGGCGTGCCGGTGGGCGCGTCCTCATGTATCCGGCGGGGGGCGACACGCCGGTGATCCTCGCAAGCGGTCTTGATTTGCCGACCAACATCACGTATCACGATGAGGTCTTATACGTCTCGACCGGGCAAGGTACACCCGGTCGTCCGGTTATCTGGCCGGATGGCAGCGTACACACCATCGTCGGCGAAATTGTTACGATCACCAATTTTCGCTAGCAACTATTCAGCACGCTTGATGCGCACTGCCGTGCCGTAGACGAAAATCTCCGCCGCCGATTGCATGATGTCCGAAGTGTTGAAGCGCACCGTCACGACCGCATCCGCGCCCATGCCGCGTGCCTCATCTGCCATGCGTTGCATCGCCTCGTCACGCGCTTCGGTCATCAATTGCGTATAACCCTCGATTTCGCCGCCGACGAGATTTTTGATTCCGGCCAAAAAATCGCGCCCAACATTTCGCGCTCGAACGGTGTTCCCCTGCGCGATGCCGAGCACCTCGACAATCTCATGACCGGGTATGTTGTCTTGTGTGGTGATAATCATGCGATTCACCTCTAGCTGTGTGAGAACGATGCTTTCATTATGCGGTAGATTCGCACATCACGCAGCCCCCACAAAATAGGGGGAACAGGCAAATGAACCTGCAACTACTCAGGTAGCGTATCGATCAGAAGAAAAGTAAACCGATTCTAACGCAGCGACTCCGAGAATGCAGAACGCTTTGATGATTTTCTTTGCGTCCTTTGTGTCTTTGCGGTTCAATAACTTTTCCTTCTGCACACTATACTCTATATTGCTACCAAGTCACGTATCCTGCTCATCAAATGCCCAATTGCCGCGTCAACCAACTCGCGATGAGTCCGGCGAGGTCGGGGCGATTTTGCAGCATCTGCTCGCCACTGCCCGCGCCGTCGAGCGGTTGGAAGAATTTTTCGCCAGACGCAGCAGTGTCCAACAATTGCGCCAATTCGTAAGACGTGGTGTCTTCGCTGCTCGCGCTGATGAAGATCGGACGCGGGCTGTATTGCGGCATCAAGTCGGGCAGCGCTTCAATATCCGTCGGGCTGAGCAAGACGAGTGCGTCGCAGCGGGCGTCGACGGCACAACCACGCAAGGCGAGGTCTGCGCCGACACCCGCGCCGATGACGGCGAGATGATTCGGGTCGGCGAGGCCGGTGTTGAGGCCGTCAATCATGACGCGGAAGTCGTTGACATTCGTCGGGTCACGCAATTCGATGACGAAAACCGTGAAGCCGAATTGTTGCAACTGCGCCGGGAAGCTGCCCCATGCCAAACGGTCGCGCCCAATAATGAGAACGCCGGGCAAACGCTCTGTGCCCTGCTGATACAAATCGCCGGTGAGCAAGACTCCGGCCTCCAACGCAAGCTGTACCATTTGCGCACCCGACTCTTCAATGCCGACAGCCAACGGTGGCAAACTACTGTCTCGCGGCAGGGCGGCGGCGGTCGGGTCGCTGAGGCCGTCAAATGTATCTTCAAGCGGGATTTCCGTCGGTGGGAATGGCAGCACGGTCGGACTCGGCGCTAAGGTCGGCCCGGAAAGGGTGCGCGTTGGCGTGGCAGTCGGTTGTGCTGGGGTTGTCTCGCATGCAGCCAATACGAAAACAGCAAGCAGCAACACACGCCATCGATTCAACTTAAAATAACGTCGCATATAATTCCCGCGCTTCGTTGGTTAATTGCGCCGTGAAATGATCGAGCTTCACAAAATGCGCGATGATGTCATCAATCGGATGCTGCATCATCGCTTCGAGTGCATGATGTCGCCCGGCATCGAGAAATTTCGGCAAGTCGTGCCACAATGTCACAAAACGCCGCATCGGGACGGCAATCGTATAACCCAAGCGCACAAGCCGCTCATCACCTTGCCAACCGGCATCGCGCAATCCAGTCAAATACGAATCATAACTGATGCGGTCGAATTCGTGAATGTCTGCCGATGAGACTTCCATGAAAAATAGTGTGACCCACACCATCGCCGCGAGGTCTTCGGCGACAGCGCCGATGCCGACGAAACCCCAATCGACGGCGACTGTCGTATCACCTTGCGCGAACAAATTGCGGCGGAACGCATCGTGATGACACAACGTCTGCGGCAGCTTGTCGAGCGCATCGAGAAAGTGTTGGTGCTCGTCCCACAAGCGCAGCACTCGCGCAACACCATCGCCGGGCAGCACCTGCGCAATCAGGGGATTGTCGGGCATGTCGGTCAGCAAACGCAATGATTGTTCTGTGCCGATCATGTTGTGGCGTATCCATTGCTGACTGAGCCATGCGTCGTCGGGCAAGGGGCTGCCGGTCAAATACGCGCCGTTAAATTGTCCGAGATGCCGCGCCGTGAGTCCGTAACGTGCAAGTGGCCATTGACCCACATCGTCGCCAATTTCTTCGAGCCATATCCATACGGCATCATGCGCTTCGGTCATACCAAAACATCGCGGGGCACGCAACCCACCGTCCAAATCATTGAGCAGCCCGGCGTGATAGGCTTCGGCTTCGCGCCGCCAATAATGGGTGCTGGTCGGCGTGTCATCGCCGCGCAACAACAGCTTGCCAATCAGTGACCATTCGCGAACCGCATCGCCGACCTGTGCCGTCCCACTGAAGCGATAGACGGCCGTCCCGCCGATGCCGCCCCCGAATCCACCATGAATTTGCGCATGTTGATGATGGATGATGGCAGCGCGGTCGTCATTCAACAAGTGTTGCACAGCAGATGCGAGGATGTGCATGTCAACCGCTTTTGCATGTTCTGAAGGAGATTGCATTGAGAAATTTATTATATATCTTTATTGAGCATCGTCTTGACCATCTCGACAGTTTCGAGAACAGAGGGGAGTTCCGATTGCCATAACACAGCGACGTTGAGAGTCAGGCGTGACAATACCACACTTCGATAGATGCCGTTGTTGTCCACATTGCGCGGTTGATAAAGACCGTCTTCGCCGAGAACATAAAACAATGTTTCTTGTCGAATCGGGTCAGTCACCCAATATTCTTTGACGCCACCCTGCTCGTATTCGGCGAATTTCTCCACCCGGTCACGACGATGACTTTCGGGCGAGACAATCTCAACGACCAAATCCGCAGGACCTGCACTCTCATTTTCACGGATAATGCCAAAATTTGTTGGCAGCACAACCTGAATATCAGGAGAACGACCGGGCAAATCGGGTCTTGCACGCATCACCATGGGGTCTTGAAAGACTCGACCGCCGTTGGTGAGTTCGAGGTAGGTTGCGAAGAGTAACCGTAAAAGTGCCGTTAAACCATCGTGACGAATACTGACAGGAGACATCTTAATCACGACTCCATTCACCCATTCGACAGATTGTCCATCGAAATCTTTCAAGAATGACTCATAAGAGACATTTGTCGCGATGATTTCACCGCTCGGATAGACTTGTGTCGGTTGTGGTTTGAGCATTTGCGCACCTGTTTGATAACTCGTCCCTATTTTACCTACTTTTTACGCTGCGAGTTAGCCTCCGCCGCTTGACCAAGTCGTTCAAGTAATTGAATTGTCTCGCGGATGTCGGCTTCGGTGGTGCGCGGATTAATCGTGGACATACGCAGCGCGGTTTTGCCTTTGAGTGTCGTCGTGAAGATGACGGCAAACCCATCGGCGCGGATGGCTTCGGCGATGTGTAGATTGAGCGTGTCGAGTTGGGCTTCACTCGCGCCGTGTACGACATAACGAAAGGCGACGACTCCGAGATGTGCCGGACTAATGATTTCCCAACACGATGACTTGCGCAAAGCTGCTTCCGCAATTTCGGCAAGTTCGATACCCCACGCGACTGCTTCGCGAAAGGCATCCATCCCGAAATATTTGACCGACATCCACAACTTGAGCGCCCGCAAGCTGCGCGTCATTTGTACCCCCATGTTGTAGAAATTGACTTCCTGTTCGGTGGGGTCTTCGTTCTCTGCAAGATACTCGGCATGAACGGTGAAAGTGTCGTGCAACCAACGCGCTTCACGGACGAGTGTGCAGCCCATCTCGAACGATTGAAATAGCCATTTGTGCGGGTCGAAGGCCATCGAATGCACCCGTTCGAGACCGGCAAGTTCGGCTTTGCCTTTTTCGCTCAACATCGCTGCCGCGCCATAAGCACCATCGACATGAAACCACAAATCTTCGGCTTCACACACATCCGCGAGTGCATTGAGCGGGTCGGCAGTGCCGGTGTTTGTCGTCCCCGCGCTGGCGGCAATCATGAATGGACGCAAACCGGCGGCGCGGTCTGTGTCGATTGCGCGACGGACAGCCTCAACCGGCAGACGAAAATTCTCATCCGATTCGATGATGTGAATTTGGTGCGGCGCAAAGCCGATGATGCGTAAATCTTTGGCAATCGAGGCGTGGATTTGGTCGGACAAATAAATCACGGCTTTGTCGATATGGTCATTGAGTTTGATGTGCCGGGCGACGAGAAGGCCGGTCAAGTTCGCCATCGAACCGCCACTGACGAAGATGCCGCCCGCGCCTTCCGGCAAGCCCATGATTTGACGCAGCCAATCGATTGTGACGAGTTCAATCATCGCGCCGCCGGGTGACGCAACCCACGCCCCGCCGAAAATATTGAATCCACGCGCTAAGGTGTCCGCAAGCACGCTGATGTAATTGTTCGGATTGGGCACGAAAGCAAAATCACGTGGATGTCCTTT
>RFIA01000393.1 GCA_003695675.1 Chloroflexota bacterium | reverse complement strand
TCGCGGGGACACGCGATGTGTCCCCGTCGTATGTGCTCATCGTTACGCGCAGTTACGAGTGGTCTGCGGCGGCGCGTTCACGAGTGATGAACGGGCCGACAATCTCCGATGTCACCCACCCGCCGAGATACTTCCAATCGGGGCCGGTCGCTAATTCATCATCCACCCATGCTTCATCGACGAGATGCGCATAAAACGCAATCATGTCTTTTTGTGCCTCGTAACCTTGCCACGGGTCAGGATAACTCCAACCGACATTTTTGGCGGAACGGTCACCGACGGTGATCGTCCAATAATCAGCATGTCCCTTGAATTCACAAGTGCTGTGATGCGGTGTCCGCTCAAGATATTCCATCTTGATGTCTTCTTGCGGGATGTAATACACCGGCGGGATACCGGTCTGCAAAGTGCGCAAAGCGCGGGTGCTGTCTGCAATGGTCACGCCGTTGAAGACGATGCGGATACGTTTCTCGGTCGCTTCGAGAATCGGCGGCTTGGGGTAATCCCAAACTGATTCTTGGCCTGCTTTCGGTTCGATGCGATCTACCATAATTTCTGACACCTCGAGTCTGTTTGTGAAACAATTCACCGAGACTATAGATGGCCTGCGTTGATGGCTTCTTACACACCGGCGTGTCAGAATGGCGTTAGATCGAAAAGACGATTCTTTAGCTGACGTTCATTATTGCATTATTGGATGGTATCAATCGTGACGTGTTTGTTGACTTTCTCGGTTTTGATGACATACGTACTGGCAATTTTGTCGTGCCATGCTTGGCTTTCGCTGTCGAAAAATGCCCAGATGTACCCGAGGAAAAACACCAATCCACTCACATAATAACCGGCGAAACGAAACAACGCATCGGCTGTTGTGAGCGGTTGGCCGGTTGTTTTGATGATGCGGATATTCATCGCACTTTTCCCCGGCGATTGACCATTTTGTTGTGTCCAAAAATACCAGTAATAAAACGCACTCCCGGCAATACCAATGATCAAACTGCCACCAAATATCAACGCATTCGGTATCGAGACGACGATGAGGAGAATGATGCCGTCGATGAACGAGGCGACAAAACGTTCTCCGATACCCGCGAGTTCATACGTTTCACCGCTGATCGTCGGCCCACTACCATACGCCCATTCGTTTTTGCGCTTATGTTCCGGTGGCGTGTCAAAAAATTCGTTGTCCATGAATGGCACCTCAATTAGAAATAGATGTCTTTCTCTACAGTATATACAAAGAATAGGATTCGGGGTAACAAATAATCACCCATTCAACAATTCCCAATACACCCATTCGGCTTCGTGTGAGACGCGGCGCATCCCTAATTTTTCGAGCACGCGAATCGAGCCGAAATTATTCTGCAAGCAACGCGCCGTCACCCGCCGGACGCGCGGTTGTTGCAACGCCCATGCCATCAAACGCGATGCGGCTTCGATGGTGTAACCCTGCCGACGATAACTCGGGACGATACTGTACCCGATGTCAATCGTGCCGTCTTTGCCCGGTCGCCCTTTGAAGCCCACATCGCCGATGATGACGTTGTCTGCCCGATGAACCATCAACCACAATCCCCAACCCAACAGCATCTTGTCTTTAGCCAACTGCTCGCCATACCACGTGATGAAATTTTTGACTTCATCAAGCGGCCATTCTTGAGATACCTTGATGCCGAGCAATGTCGTAATCGTTGGCGCGTGGTGTAAGGCGAATTCGGCCACTTGTAACGGGCAGGCGATGAGACGCAAACGGTCGCTCTGTAACTCAAGGATGGCGGATGATGCTTGTGATTCTTGTGTCATGATGAAGTCGTTATTGGACGAAAGTACCATGTCAAATAGGTAAGAATACGGTATAGAAATCTATACTCAATTTGCGATTTGCTCATTGTGCTATATACTTAAAGATGGATTGTGATGCCAATACGAACTTTACGAATTCTTTTGAAATATTCATTATAGCACGGTTGCTGCTTTAGAGAGACACGCATGTTTACAAATTGGTCGTTACGGCGGCAAATCGTTTTTCTTGTCAGCCTCGTTTCGATTCTCATCATGATTATCGTCGCTGTCATTGCCTTCAGCACGCGCAGTGCGGCGTTAGAGAATCAGGCAACGGCAGCCATCATCGAACGCAATCAGGCGCTTGCCAATGTTGTCGATGCGCGCTTACAGGCTGTCGTCAACCGGACGCAAACATTCGCCGACGCCATGGCGTTTCGTAACGAAAGCCCGGTGGATGTGCTGTGGCATCTGGTTAGCACCTCAATGCTTGCCGAAGACAATTTGATTGAGCGTGTTGGTGTGGTCACTTCATTTCAAGGGCGTGAGCAAGTCGTGATCTTCAATCGGCCCGACCGCCCGGCGCGTGTCGCCCCGATGCGCAATCTGATTGATGTTGAACTCGACCCCGATTTATGGATCGTACAAGCGCGGTCTGCCAACGATATTGTATGGCATGGGCCAGAGCGCCCGATTTTCAATCCATCGACACAAGATGTCATCTCGGTTGGGATTCCATTTGAGGGAACCAATAATCAAAATATTGGCGTCGTGTGGAGCGAAGTCCGGGTGGGGGATATTGAACAGTTGCTCGGCAACACGGTGCAACGTTATGCCCGCCAAGAATCGGATTATGCGTTATTGTTCAACACAACCGGCGCGATGACGTCTGTTTTCGGCGGCCCGGCGGGCGCTGCTTTGCCCGAAGATTTGATGCTTGATGACTTTCTCGCGACGACCGAGATGGATGATGTCGCCGACCTGCCCGGCATCTCCGATATTGTTGGCAGTCGTTTTTCGCAAGGTGCGAACCCGATTACACAAGACGAAGAGTCGCTTGTGGTTGTCAGCGAATTACCGTTGACGGGTTGGCGTTTTGTCAGCGTGTTGCCCGAAACAACCTTGCAAAAATCGCTCGATCCCGGCATCGCCGCGACGATGTTTGTCGTCATCATCGGCATTGCATTGATGGGCGCGTTTGTCCATCGTTTTGTCAGCCAAACCGTCTCGGTGCCTCTCGCCGATTTAAGCCACGCAGCCGGGCAAATCGGCGGTGGCGATATGCGCTACGAAATCCGCCATACCCATCGCAACGATGAAATCGGACGCTTGGCGCTGGCCTTAGAAGACATGAAAGAAAGCCTAGCGGCCTCGTATCAAGAATTGTCGGGCTGGAGTCATACGCTTGAGCAGCGCGTCACCGAACGCACGACGCAATTGCAACAAGCGCGTCGCCAAGCCGAGTTGACGGCGAACGAGCTGCGCACGGTTTATAATGCGTCGCTTTCGGTCATCGCCGATTACAATCTCGAACGCATTTTGCAAACACTCAGCGAACAGACATTGACGCTGTTGCGAGCCAATTATGCGGCAGTGTGGTTGTTGACCGGCGATGGTGAACATCTTGAGCTTGTCGCCACGACATCGCCGAGCAAAGAACGCTTGCATCAACGGGTGCGGCTCGGCGAGGGATTAGTCGGCAAAGTCATGCTTGAGCAAAAACCGCAGATGGTTGAGTCCTACCAAACATGGCCGCACCGCCTCGATGATGCCGACCCGGATGTGGCGTGTGCTGTCAGTGTGCCGTTGATCTTTTCCGGCAAGCAAGTCGGCGCGGTCATGGCGAGCCGACCGCCACAGGCGCCGATGTTCACCCTGCGCGACCAAAATTTGCTGACGTTGCTCGCGAATCTCGCGTCGCCGGTCGTCCGTAATGCGCAGTTATTCCGCGAACTCAACGCGGCCATGCGCGAAGCCGAACGCGCCAACATCGTCAAGACACGTTTTCTCGCGAGTGTGACGCACGAATTGCGCACGCCGCTCAATCTCATCATCAACAATCTCGACTTCATGCGCATCGGCACATTCGGCGATGTGAATGAAGAGCAGCGCAAACGGCTCGACCAATCGATACGCAGTGCAGAGCATTTGCTATACCTCATCAACGACTTGCTTGATGTCAGCAAAATTGAGGCGGGCGAAATGCAATTATTCATCGAAATGGCCGATGTTTACGCGCTGATTGAGGATACGCTCGACGCCGGGCTTGCTTTGTTAGATCAAGACAGCGATGTTTTATTGCAGGCCGACCTCGCGCAAGATTTGCCGCACGTGTTGATGGATGCGCGGCGGATTCGACAAGTGTTGCTCAATCTGCTCAGCAATGCGATTAAGTTCACGCCACATGGACGAGTTGACTTGAATGTGTGGACAGCGCACGAAGAAATCATCTTCGAGGTGCGCGACACCGGTATCGGCATCCCGCAGGACGAGTTACGCAAAATCTTCACGCCTTTTGAACGGTCGGACAGGGCGCGTCAGATGGGCATTGAAGGCACCGGACTCGGTTTGCCGATTTCGCGTTTTCTCGTCGAGGCGCACGGCGGTCGCATGGAAGTCGAAACAACACCCGGTGTCGGCAGCACGTTCCGTGTCATCTTGCCGTTGCGACAGGCAGACCTAAGCGACACACAGAAAATTTCGGCACAGATTCGTTGACGATTAGTGACGATTTGGCATACAGGCTGACTCGTTACAACGAATAGATCATTATTCGCGTTTCAAAAAATTTAAGGTGACAGTGATGGTGATGACTCAATTACCCAACAAAGACAATATCGACCTGACAACCGTGAGCGCGCTCGCCGTTGAAGATGATGCCGGTGGCATGGCGATCATCGGTGTCATGATGCGCTATCTAGGGATGCACTCCTTCATCAACACCACCGGTGAAGGTGTTGTCGAAATGGCGCTCGCTATGAAACCGGTGCCGGACATCATCTTTCTCGACCTCAATCTGCCACACACAAATGGGTATCGTGTCTTGCAAAAAATCCGCGCCGAAGAGCGTTTGAAAAATACGCTGGTAATTGCGATGACCGCGCAAGATGCCGACACCGAAATCCCGAAATGTCGCAAAGCCGGGTTCGACGGCTTCATCGGCAAACCGATTAGCCGGTCGCGTTTCCCACGTCAAATCCGCCGTATCCTAAACGGCGAGTCGGTCTGGGAAACGTATTGAGTCACATGACGTAGTTGGCTCAGCAACATTCAGAAAACTTGAAAATTGTTGCGAAAAAGTTTGCCTTTTTGTCAACACGGGGCGTGCGTTTTGTGATAGGATTCGTTTGGGACTGAGTGGAAAAGAGCCGAAGCCGCCACTGCGCAAGAACATAGGCAGCGAGTTCACCATTGTGGCCATTGTGGCACAAAATCCGGCTGTGCCATTGCCGCCATTGCCGCCAATTGTGCCATAACAGCATTTTAGACGTCGGGTGGTCAGCTTCTCAACTTCTGATGAACGGCTGATACGCTGCATGATGAAAATATTTTGATTGAAAATTGAGGTGATCTATGACAGACGTTGTGATTATTGACGCCGTGCGGACTCCGGTCGGGCGGCGCAAGGGATGGCTGCGCGAGATTCATCCGGTGCGGTTAGGCGCACTCGTCGCCTGTGAGGTGCTTGAACGTGCGAGGCTCTCACCGGCGCAAATCGATCATGTGTTGATGGGCTGTGTCAGCCAAGTCGGCGAGCAAACATACAACCTCGCCCGCAATGTCGTCCTCGACGCACAAATGCCGATAGAAATCCCGGCTACGACGATTGACTTTCAATGCGGGTCGAGCCAACAATCGGTGCATGTCGCCGCCGCGATGATTGCGTCCGGGCAGGCCGACATCATCCTCGCCGGTGGTGTCGAGAGCATGACTCGGGTGCCGATGGGTTCGAGTATGAATGGCGGGATGCCGTTCACCGACGTCATCATGCAAGACCATCACATGGTGTCGCAGGGCATCGCTGCCGACGAAATCGCGGCGAAGTGGCATATCCCGCGTGAAGAACTCGACCAAATCGGTTACGATAGTCATCGTAAAGCGGCGCACGCCACCGAACAGGGATGGTTCAGCCGCGAAATCATGCCGCTTGAAGGCCGCGATGATGATGGCAACCCGATAACTGTGACGAAAGATCAAGGCATTCGCCCCGATACGTCATTGGAAAAGATGGCGCAATTGCAACCGGTCTTCACCGAAGATGGCGTCGTCACGGCGGGCAACAGCAGTCAGATTAGCGACGGCGCGGCAGCGTTGTTGTTGATGACTCGCGAGAAAGCGGACGCACTCGGCTTGCAAGCGCGGGCGCGAATCGTCGAGACGGCGACCGTCGGCTCCGACCCGCACCTGATGTTGACCGGCCCCGTCCCGGCGACGCGAAAGGTGCTCAAGCGTGCGGGCATGTCGCTCGACGACATCGATCTATTTGAAGTCAACGAAGCCTTCGCCTCCGTGATTGCGATGTGGCAGCGCGAACTTGAAGCGGACATGGCGCGGGTCAATGTACACGGCGGTGCAATCGCGCTCGGTCACCCGCTTGGATGCTCCGGCGCACGCTTGATGACGACATTACTCCACGCGCTCGAAACACACGACAAGCAATTCGGCTTGCAGACGATGTGCTGCGGCGGCGGCATGGGCACGGGAACGATTATCGAACGGTTGGATTGATGGCAAGGGCGAGACGATGACCGATCAAATTCCGGTTGATTTGAAAAGTCTGAGTGCCGCCAGAGGCTAAAAGCCATCCGGCTACCGAAATACCAAGCCTGCTTCAGCAGGCTGTTGGAGGGCACTTTTAGACAACTTGGTGGTGTGTGTGCCCCTAAACAGTGCCCTTCTGGGTACTTGTCTTGCCCGGTAGCCGGAGACTTCAGTCTCTGGCGGCAGCTTCACTCGACTTACGTGAGATTTTTACGGAGAGCCAAGATTAAAAAGAAGTTGAACCACAAAACGTTCATTCCATGTCGCGGGCGCAACGAAAACCGAGATGGTCAAACGCGCTGCTTGGATACAAGCCCAATCGCAATCGACTTGCGCCGCGTACATTGTTATAGGTGCTTGCGAATGAGCCGCCCCGTGCCGACCGTCTGACATCGCGGCGTTCTAAATCTTCGCGACCGTCGTCCGCCGTGTACGGATACGTAAACAACGATGTGAGCGTGTCGTCGCTATATGCCGTGCTGACCCATTCCCACACATTGCCGCTCATATCCATTGCCGACACCCACGACGCGCCTTCAGGAAAACTGCCGACATCCCATGTTTCTTGCCCGTCACGATGTTCTAATCCTGCGTCGAAGACGGCGTAGTCAATCTCGAAGGCATTGCCCCATGGGTACAACAACGCATCCGGGCCACGAGCGGCATATTCCCACTCGCGTCCGGTCGGCAGGCGTGTGCCGCGTTGACGACAATGGGCGAGCGCCTCGTACCAAGTGACCGTCTCGCGAGGGCGTGTATCGCGGTTGAATTTGCCGACGCTGCCGTATTGTTCGTTCGTGACTTCGTAACGGTCGATGAGAAATGGTTTGTCGAAGCATTGTTCATGCACCGGCACTTCGTCGAATTCGCTGAGTCCCTCGGCGGTGCTGCCCATCATGAAGCAACCGGGCGGCACGATGACCATCTCGACACCGCGATAGAAATCGCTAATCGGTCGCCATTCATCGTTATGGTGGACCGGCGCAAGCGGTTCTAGGCCGCCCACCGCCCACACCACGCCGATTTGGAGCAGCGTCATCAAAAAGACAAAACCGAGTATGCCTATCACAACGAGGCGCCAAAATTTTATCGAATATGTCATCAGATTGCTGCTTTCAACGTGTTTTGTATTACACCTTTTCGTTCGTTTTTCGTAGCCTTATCATCGCATTCGCTCGTATTATACCGCAGAGGTGTCGCGGCTTCTTTATGAATTCCCATTGCGGATTGCTGCACCCCGCCCTATCATAGTATGGTTTTAATCGATTCGGTGGTTGAGGGAGTATCCACAACATTTTATGGCGGAATCATCGGCATCATCACCACCTAGTCGCATCACGCGATTGCGAGCTAGCCTCAATATCAAGCGCATTCGAGTCGCGCTCAATCTGCTCGGTTGGGTGATTGCGGTCGGCTTCTTTGTGTTGGCGTGGCGCCGACTCATCGAGCGTGAAGATTGGGAACAAACGTTGACCGACCTGAATGTGGGTTATGTCGTGTTGGCGTTGGTGTTATTGCTCGGCGGCCTCATCATTCGTTCGCAATTGGCTTATGCGAGTCATCGCGGCCTCAGCTACGACATGCCACATACACGCGCTTTTCGCTTTTGGTTTTTGGCGCAGATGGGCAAATACATTCCCGGCGGCGTGTGGTTGTTCGCGGCGCGTGTCGTCTTCTATCGCAACAATGGGATGCCAATGATGCTGGCAAGCGCGGCGACGGTATGGGAAATCACATCGATTCTGTCGATGGGCTTGCTGCTGAGTATTGCGAGTTTCGGTCTGTTCGAGAATGCGTTGTGGGGTTACGCTATCGGCATCATCGCGGCGTTGATGTTCATCGCGATGATGCTGTCCGCGACATCGTTGCCGTGGCGAATTTTATCGCGCTTGCGTCACAAAACATTCGAGAAAATGTTGGCGACACAACGCGAACTCGGCAACGGGCGCTACAAATTGCTCGCTCAACTCTCGACGATGGCGCTCGTCAGTTGGGTCGTCGTCGGCACAGGATTTTATTTTCTCGTCCTCGCGGTAGACGGCGACAGCAATATCTCGTGGTGGACGGCGACGATTAGTTATACCGTCGCGTGGACGATTGGCTTTCTGACGATATTCGCCCCGGCGGGTCTCGGCGTGCGCGAAGGGATCATCACTTTGCTGCTGACACCGATTGTCGGCGAGACGACGGCGTTGACCGTCGCGTTGCTAGCGCGTTTGTGGGCGACAACTGCCGAGGGCATTCTCATCGGCACAGCGTTAGTATGGCACTTTTCGCTCAAAGGCTTCAACATGCCCGGCACACAACCAACGCCGGATGTGTCGCCGGAGCAAACCATTTCCGGTTAGCAAGACGAACAGGATTGCAGGATGCGATTACCCGACTCGCTTGACCTGTCGCTCATCATCCCGGTCTACAACGAACGCGATAGCCTAAAAGTGTTGCACGAGAAAATTGTCGCCGCCGTCGCGCCGTTGCATTTGCAATGGGAAGTGATCTACATTGATGACGGCAGCAGCGACGGGTCGGCGGATGTATTGGCCGAATTGTTCGCCAACGATTCGCACGTTGTCGTGGCGACACAACGCCGCAACTTCGGCAAAAGTCTCGCGCTTGCGACCGGTTTTGCGTTGGCACGCGGCGCGATTGTCATCACGATGGATGCCGACTTACAAGACGAACCGGCAGAAATCCCGAATATGTTGGCGAAACTCGACGAAGGCTACGATGTCGTCTCTGGTTGGAAGCATAACCGACAAGACCCGTTCTCGAAACGCGGGCCGTCGTGGGTGGCTAATCGCGTCACCTCGTTGATGACCGGCTTACATTTGCGCGATATGAACAGCGGCTTCAAAGCCTATCGCGCGACAGCCGTGCGGCAGATTCATATTTACGGTGACTTACATCGTTATATTCCGGTGCTGGCACATTTTGCTGGGTTCAAAGTCGGCGAGATTCCGGTCACGCATCACCCGCGGCAATTTGGCCAATCAAAGTACGGACCGGGTCGCTTCATTCGCGGCGGTCTCGATTTGATTACCGTCCTGTTCCTCAATCAATACGGGCGGCGGCCACTGCATTTATTCGGCGGCGGCGGCGGCGTTATTTTTGCGATTGGCTTGTTCATCAATGCTTTCTTGTCGATTGAGTGGTTGCTCGGTCGGCGCGGGCTTGGCAATCGTCCGTTGTTGACATTCGGCGTTTTGATGATGCTCGTCGGCATTCAATTCATCACGATTGGGTTGTTAGCCGAGTTGATTGTGTCTTTCATTCAACGCAATGAAGACCCGCTCAACATCACGGCGCATGTTCATCGTGGTGAAGCGACCGAAGATGAACCCGTCCGCGAATCCGAGACGACATAAATATCCTTAGAACTTAGATTTTTGAAGGGGGCGTGATGCAATATCGAAAATTAGGCCAAACCGATATAGACATATCGGTTGTTTCGATGGGATGCTGGCAGATTGTCGGTGGTGATTGGTGGGGGGCGCAAGATGAGGCGGACTCTTTAGCGGCGATTGATGCGGCGCTCGATGTTGGCATCAATTTTTTCGACACGGCGGAAGGATACGGCGCGGGCGGCAGCGAGGAAGTGCTCGGCAAAGCATTGGAAGCGCGGCGCGACAAAGCCATCGTCGCGACAAAAGTCAGCCGGGCGAATCTCGCGGCGGATGATTTACGAGCGGCTTGTGAACGCAGCCTCAGACGCTTGCGCACCGACTATATTGACTTTTACCAAATCCACTGGCCAAGCCGCGATGTCCCCTTTGAAGAATCGATGACGGTGCTACAGGAACTCAAACAACAAGGGAAAGTCCGCGCTATTGGTGTCTCGAATTTCGGGCCGCAAGATATGATCGATATGCTCGCCTTGGGGCGTTACGAGGGGAATCAAATTCCGTACAATTTATTGTGGCGTTCGCCTGAGTACGAAATTCAGCCGATATGTGTTGAGCATAACATCAGCATTCTGCCCTATAGCCCGCTCAATCAAGGCTTGTTGACCGGCAAATTTGCGTCTGCCGACGAAGTGCCGGACTCGCGCGCGCGAACACGACAATTTGCGAGTGACCGCGCCGATGCTGGACATGGTGAGCCGGGTTGTGAAGAGGCGATGTTCGCCGCAATTGATGAATTGCGCACCATCAGCGACGAACTTGAACGCCCGATGGCACATATCGCCTTGGCATGGCTGCTACACCAACCGGCTGTGGACTCGGTGATTGCCGGGGCGCGTAATCCACAACAAGTCATAGAGAATGCCGCCGCCGCAGACCTCACTTTGTCCGATGATATGCTGAAGCGTCTCGACGAAATCACTGCTCCTGTCAAGACGCATCTTGGCTCGAATGTCGATATGTGGGCGTCTGAATCGCGCTATCGATGATGTGTTGGGGGTTGCCAATTGCTCGGCATACAGGTTGTGAATCGAACCGGACGAAAAGAAACTGAACCACAGATGCGCAGGAGCACAGAGTTTGTTCTCTGCAATCCTGCGCCCCTGCATTGAATCTTTTCATTGATTTTCTGTGATTTTTTGTCGCGTGTAATGCTAGGCTTCTTCACCAAACAAAATTGTGTCGGGTTGGAAGGCGGCCCATGCAAACCAGAAATGCGGCGCGGCGTTGACTTGCTGCAATTGTGAGCCGGCCAACTCGCCATCAATCGCACGACCAAAAATTGTCCATGTGCTGCCGGTTTGGTCATCTTGAATGAGACCATCACTGTTCACACTGAAGGTCAGAATTTCGTCGTTCAATTCGCGGCGGAACAAAATCGCCGTGCCGACATCTTCTGAGGCGTCGATGTCTCGTTGGTCGAGTGCGCTGGCTTGACCCGATTCATAGAACGCGACCACTTCGCGCCCGCCAACCGTATCGTTAATCACACGTTCTTCGGCGAGAATCGAGAATGGATAAGCGATTGGCTCGCCGCCGACGATACCGGCCAGCACACGCTCTGTCGGGAAGATGCGGTCATCCGGCTCACCAAGGAACAAGAATGGCACTTCGTTGCTGTCATAACCGACATAACTATTGGTGCCATACGAGATGGGCAGGCCCGTATTGCGCGACAACACTTCACCATCGGGGTATTGTTCGACGAATTGCCCGAAGCCGACAACTTGCGTTGGGATGAGTTCGAGTACCGTACCGGTGAATTCGCCGACGATTGCTTCGCCGGTGAATTGCTGCCACCACGATTGTGTTTGTCTGTCCCACATGATGAGGTCACTGTTGCGCAAAAATCCGGAGACACCGAAGCGCAATGTTTGCCCGTCAACGACGCGATTGAATGCCAACGCACTGTTACACAGCGGGCAGAACGACACGACAATCGGGTCGCCACCGATGACATCGTTGAGAACCTCGTGGCGTGTCATAATCGCGAGCGGGTAAGCACGAGCGACGCCATTATGCTCAAGCGAAATAACGGGCGATTGGTCAACCAACCAATCAGAAGCCGCTTCAATCGACTCAAATTGCGGATTATCAATCGGGGGGATGCCGTCACGCGGCACACCGCCGGAGACAATCTCACTGTATTCGATGCTGTGTTTGCACACATCGATTTTGTCCCATACTGTTTGCCAACGCTCTAACAAATTGGGATCATCGAACGGGGGGGGCGGGTTGTCACAACTGAGTTGTGCGTGGGTCAGATTCGTACCACCAATCAACGAGAGCGTCATCACTGCTATAATGATGGCGGCAAAAGCCAGCAACTTTCGACTTATGATACGACTCGGAATATTTAACATAAGATACCTTTCCTTAGAGACTAATCGACCAAAACTGACGGATCGCAAGAAATATATTTTATAAAATTAAGGTTTACGGGGACATGATGTAGCGTGTCCTCGTCCCCGTAATAGTTGCGTGTGAAAAACATGCTAGACAGATGTTGTTGTCATCCTACATCCACTTGCTGCGCATTATGACAACCCGAAGACGGCGGTTTCGGGTTCAAAGGCTGCCCACGCAAACCAAAAGTGCGGCGCACCATTCATCTGCCGCAATTGACTGCCTTCAAGTGCCCCACGAATGGCCGTGCCAAAAACATTCCACACACTGCCGGTTTGGTCATCGGTGATGGTGCCATCGTCCGCAATCGAGAACGTCAACACTTGGCCGTCGAGTTCACGATTGTAAATCGCCGCCATACCGACATCGCGAGATTGGTCGATATTGCGGCCATCTAACGCGGCGGTCGCCCCCGGTTGCCAAAGAGCGACAATGTTGCGCCCACCGACGGTATCGTTGATGACGCCTTCGACTTCAAGCGTTGAGAAGGGATAGGCGATAGCCTCGCCGCCGATCTTCCCAGCCAGCACCCGTTCTGTCGCCGGCAAACGATCATCGATTGAACCTTCAAACAAAAACGGACGCGGCGAACTCTCATAACCGGCATAAGGACTCGAACCATAACTGCGGCTGAATCCTGTATTGAGCGACAAGATTTGACCATCAGGGTATTGCTCGGCAAAGGCGCCGAAGCTCACCATCTGCGATGGGACAAATTCAAGCACAGTGCCCGTCATCGAACCGACAACCGCCTCACCGGTCAACTGTTGCCACCAACTTTGTGTCAAGTCGTCCCACATGACGAGGTCGCTATTGCGTAAATTGCCGGAAACGCCAAAGCGCAAGACATTGCCGTTGACAGTGCGCTCGAAAACAATGCCGCTATTACAAAGCGGGCAATACGTGACAGCCACCGGCACATCACCAATAATATCGTTGGCAATTTCGTGCCAAATCATGATCGAAAGTGGATAAGCGCGGGCATCGCCATTGATTTCAACCGACAGCACGGGGGATTGCGGTTGCAACCATGCACGGGCTTCGTCGATGGTTTCAAAGAGCGGTTCATCAATCGGGGGGATGCCATCCGGCGGTGGGCCGCCAGAACGAAATTCACTCAGCGGCACACTCTTCTGACAAAAATCAGTCAATGTCCAAAAACTCGTCCTGAAGCGAATAATTTCGCCCTCAAATGGGTCATCACAACTCGGTTGTGCATGAGTCGTTGTGTTGAGAGCTGTCGGCGCAACGAGCGCTAGCAGCGCCGCTACGATGACGATGAGTAACATGGAACGTTGTTTGTGTTGGATGACGATAGTCTGGCTCATATTGAGTCCTTTCTACAATGTGTCATTGTAATGAACGATAAACAATAAACGATACAGCTTACATTAATCTTTCACACAATTGCGCATGGTGTAGGGGCGAGACATCCCCCACCCCTATCATTCGCAAAACATGATTGTGTCAATCACGCGCCATAAATTGCGGTGTCGGGTTGGAAGGCGGCCCACGCAAACCAAAAATGCGGCGCCGCGATATGTTGTTGCAATTGTGTGCCTTCGAGTTCGCCGTCGATAGCACGGCCAAAGATATTCCACGTGCTGCCGGTTTCATTGTCGATGATCGCGCCATCGTTGAATGTGAAAGTCAACACACGGCGTACACCACCATCATCAACTTCGCGGCGGTACAACGCGGCAGTGCCGACATCGCGCGAATTGTCGATACTACGGCCATCAAGCGCGCTGCTTTTGCCCGGCTGCCAAAACGCCACCACGTCTGTGTCGCCGATGTGGTCGTTAATCACTCGCTCGTTTTGCAACACCGGGAAGGGATAGGCGATAGGCTGCCCATCGACAAGACCGGCCAACACTCGTTCGGTGGCACGCAAACGCCGGTCGATACTGCCTTCAAACAAGAACGGTCTTTCGCTGCTGTCGTATCCGGCATAACTATTGCTGCCATAATTGCGATTGAAACCCGTCTCTCGCGAGAGCACAGTGCCATCGGGATATTCCTCAGCGAATGCGCCAAAATTGACCACTTGCGACGGAATAATTTCAAGCATCTTGCCAGTATGTACGCCGACGATTGCTTCGCCGGTGAATTGCTGCCACCAGCTTTGCGTCAAGTTATCCCACATGACGAGGTCGCTGTTGCGCAAATTGCCGGAAACACCGAAACGCAACACCTCGCCATCGACTTCACGATTGTAGACAATCGAACTGTTGCACAATGGGCAAAATGTGATTGCTACCGGGACATCACCAACCGTGTCATTCGCGATTTCGTGCCATATCATCACAGCCAATGGATAGGCCCTAGCATCACCATTGACTTCGACCGAAATCACCGGCGACTGCTCTTGCAACCATCTCGATGCTGTGTCAATCGATTCAAATTGTGGGTTGTCAATTGGGGGGATGCCGTCCGGCGGGGGGCCACCGGAACGAAATTCGCCATACGGCACACTATGTTGACAAAAATCTGTTTTCGTCCAAAAACCGGTGCTGAAGCGCACTTGTTGCCCAGCAAACGGGTCAGCACAACTCAGTTGCGGGCCAGAAACTTTTGGATTGCCAGACTGTATCAATCCAAAAATGACAACAGCCAGCACAATCACACCACCGATTAAATATTCTGTTCGTAATCCACCCATCCATTTTACTCCGCTATCCCGATATTGATGGCAAAATCTACTCGGCAAAAATAATTATTACTATTGCGGTTTTACAGTTGAAAACTTGTCAGGCGTATGAAGATTGATGTATGGGCACAAGAGCGTGCCAATTTGTTTGTTTTGCCGAACTGCGTCAATTTTACACGGTTACAGAATGACTCTGAACTCGCAGACTAAAACATAGCGGCATTTAATGAACGCAAGATAAATTTAGCCTTAGATTGAGATAAGCTCAGGCGGCGAAATATTACCTACAAATTCGATTAATGATTGCAAAAATGTTGTGAAGAAAAACAAAAGATTCAACAGAAGATAAAGACAGCGCAAAGTTTTTCATTCGCGCTTGTGGTTGCCTGCGTCAGCTAATGGCATTGTCATGAGAATGTTCGGCGACTGCCGCCTTGACGGACATATTCCAATGCAATGATCCACGCCCAGTTATTAGAAAGGCCATATTCATCAACTAAATATTTGACCAACAGGCCAACATAAACATTTTGTTCCGGGAATTCATCGAGAATGGTGAACCATTCCGGCCAAATTTTCCCAGTTGAATGAAATAATCGTTTGTTATCAAATTTTGCCGACATCATCTGCTCAAAAAAATATACTCTAGCTAAAGGCATGATTTTGAGGGGGTGGACTCGCAAAATCTAACGAGAAATAACAAAAAATTCAGAAACTGTTATACATTATCGTCGGTTGCGCTCAAAATTGTCACGCATCGCTGCGACAATTTACGTGAGACGCTGTGGGGGGCGTGTTTGAATGTGGATGTTGAAGTGCTCAGCTAAAGCTGCATGAAATTCGGTTTCGTTGCGCAACGGTGTTTCTTCGCGGTCGCCATTCAACCATGTGCGAATCAATTTATGCTCGGTCAATGAAATGCGTCCGTCCGGCAAAGCGAGGGAACAGATACGCTTTTGCGTGAAGTGCGAGTCCGGCGACGATTGAATGAAACGACAAGCCGCGACAAATTCATGCAGATCGTGTGGAGTCAACGAGAAGCGATAGCCCGGTTGTAATTCATCTTCGCCGACAAGTTGCGCATGATAAACACCCCACGCATCGTCATGTGTGATGCGAAAGCGCCCGACCGGTTGCACCTGTATACTCGGATCATCGAGTCGTAGTGGCGCGATGAATCCGCTCCCAAAACCCACATCGACGAGATAGCGTTGCTCCAAGACGACCAACAACGTGAGATGCTCGAACGGATTGCCGAAGGCGCCCCGGTCGGCGTTGTAAACACGAGCTTCCAACAATTGCACATCGAAGCCGAGCGCCCGCAATGCCCACGAAAAGAGACCGTTTTGCTCGAAGCAAAAACCGCCACGCCCATGCTTGACGATTTTGTCATAGATGGCGGCTTCATCGACGATGATGGGGCGTGGGATGTGAATGTCGAGATTTTCAAATGGCACGGCGAAGAGATGTGCCTGTTGCAAGTCTCGTAATGTCGCGTGGCTGACGTCTGTGCTGCCGGTATAATGGATACGCTTGAAATACGCTTCGAGATTCATGTTATACAAGTTCGTTTTCACATCCCGTCATGATCTATCGTCCGAAACGACGAGCAAATGTTCATAAACTTTGATCAGTGCGCTCGTGTCTTCATGTCCATGACCGGTTGCACGACCCAATTCGTTAATCGTCTGTATCGCAGTCGCGAGGAGCGGCGGCGCACCGGCGTCCCGCGCCATTTGAATCGCGAGGCCATTGTCTTTACACAACAGGTCAATCGTGAAGGCCGGGTCGAAGTCGCGCTCAACGATTTTGCGCCCGCTCTCTTTGAACAATCCACTGACTGTCGCCGCGTCACTGTCCGCAATCGTGTCGTACAACACCTGTGGATTGAGTCCGGCTTTGACTGCGATTGTCATCATCTCGGCTGTCATCGCGTTGATGGCCGAGAACATGAGCGCATTGAGCAATTTGAGCGTGTGCCCGGCGCCGAGTTCGCCGACATGAATGATTTCGCGTGCGAGTATGTTGAGCACCGGACGAGCGCGTTCTAATACAGCTGCATTACCGCCGACGGGCAACACCCATCGCCCGACCGCCGCCGGTCGTCCAAGAATCGGTGCATCGAGATAAGCCACACCGACAGCAGCAGCTTGCGCCCCCATACGCCGCGTCGTCGCCGGGTCAACTGTGCTCATATCGATGATGGTTTGCCCCGCACGTCCGGCAGAGAGCAGACCACGTTCGCCGGTTACAACCGCTTCGACTTGAAGCGGGCCGGGCAACAGCAGCAAGATGATGTCCGCTTGCGCCGCCACATCCGCCGCCGACTCGACCGCCGTCGCGCCTAATGACTC
>RFIA01000055.1 GCA_003695675.1 Chloroflexota bacterium | reverse complement strand
GTGCGCTTCGTCGTCAATACTTTGAACGGTTCTACACGCAATCGTACTGCAAATCCGGGCGATGGTTGGTTCATCGATGATATACGCTTCACATTCCATAATCCACGCATCTTCGCTCTGCCATTCTCCGACCCGGCTTCTAATACCGATAATTGGGTGACCGAAGGGTTGTGGGGGCTTGATGTCGAGAAATTCCGCGGTTCAGGGGGTGGCCCGGCCTCATTGGGCTTCAACCCATACTTCGGGTACTTCATTGACTGTCCGTCGAGTTGTGGGCCGACCGAAGCCGGAAACTTGCTTGACGGCATCCCCGATGGCACAGAGCCATCGTATAACGCTACGGAGATGGTGACCGAAGTGGTGCTCGACATCAATCACAATTTTGGGTCTAGCCGACGCCCGGCTGGCAGTACAACACGGATGCGCGATTCTTATGTCGGTCGTTGGTTGCGCGACATCACCATACAAGAGGGTGATTTCACATTCATCACACGTTCCGACGATGGCGTTCGTGTCAAGATCGATGCGCCGATAGGCCCGGCTGATGGCGCCTTGCCCGGCGAGTGGAATATCTATGAGGATTGGACGAATCATGCGCCGACGACCGCCGAAGCGACCGTTCATTTACCGGCAGGCAATTGGCAGTTGGTGGTCGAATGGTTTGAGAATTCTGGCGGTGCGACGATCATCATGTCGGTTGGCAAGAACAATTTCTCGTTTAGCGACTCGCCCAAGGTGGTGCTTGCACCGGGCGCTGATGTGCCGGTCGTGCCGTATAGCAATTCTTCGATGATCCTAGACGGCGTGCTTGACTTGACGGTGGCCGGTTTGGTTGACCCACGCATCGTTTACTATGAGTATCGTGACCACGATGACGAAGACGGGCGCTTTGAAGTTTCAGCCAACGGCGGTTTCTCTTGGACACAGTCCGGGCTTGATCCTGATAGCACCACGGATAGCCCCAATGCAGGCTCTGGTCAATGGTTGCCTTCAAACGGGCCGTGGTTGGAACAGGTACACACTTTCCGTGATTATGTGGGGACGTTCCTTGTCATCCGCTTCCGGCAAGATGCCGTTGGTGAACCGGCAAGCGATGTCGATGATGGTTGGTGGGTGACGGATATTCTCGTGACACAATAATCAGCAATACATCAAGATTGAAAAGGGCAGGCCGAGCGCCTGCTCTTTTTTTGCTAAAGATCATCGTATTTATTCACCTATCCATGATCGGGTTTAGCACGCGAAACCCCAACGAAAGGCGACTCGTTGGGGCATAGCTTGCTATGCCCTCGTTATCATCAATGCTTGCAAACCTCACCCCCCGGCCCCCTCTCCGCCTGCGGAGAGGGGGAGAAAAAGGCGCGATGGTCGCTGTGCAAGTCCCCTCTCCGTTTACGGGGAGGGGTTGGGTGCAAAAGCGAGTGTCTCAAAATAATTAAGGCTTATCTTGATGCGCAAGACGCATACGTCACCCCTACAGACTGACCACTGCAAAATCTTACGGATCGGTGAATAGTTACCTCGATTCGGGCACAAAATACAATAGTGACCGATCATAAAAGCTGTTACACTGGTTTTACCGAACGTATTCAATTCCTGCTGCATGAACACAATCGAGGTTTCAAATAACGTGACGACCGCATCCAAAAATAGAGGCTTGTTGTTTATTCTTGTCGGGCCTTCTGGCGTGGGCAAGAATACAATCATGAATGCCGTGCTTGCTCGTACAGACGATCTCACACAATTGCCAACAGCGACCACACGCGGTATCCGCGATGATGAGCAGGAAGGACGCGAGCATCTATTCGTCAGCCGAGAGCGCTTCACCGAAATGATCCATGATGGCGATTTGATCGAATGGCAAGTGGTTCACGATCAATTATATGGCGTGCCTCGTACTGTGGTGGACACGGCGGTTGCCGCGGGCCGCGATATGATTGCCGATATTGAAGTGCTCGGTGCGCTGCATTTGCGTGCTGTATACCCGGACAATGTGATCCTCGTTTTTGTCGCGCCGCCGACGATTGATCTTTTGCGCGACCGCTTGAAAAAACGCGAGGAATCGCCGCAAGAAATCAACAAGCGTCTGCTGCGTGTCGAATTTGAAATGCCCTATGCGCCGCTTTGTGATTACCTGATTGTCAACGAGGAGAACAATATTGAGGCTGCCATCGGCAAATTACGTAGTATCATTATAGCAGAACGCAGTCGCCGCGATGTGATTGCGCTGCGTGCTGAACGCGGTATTCTCGGTGAAGAGATGTCATTTCGGATTTCTGTCATTCCCGTTTTTGGGGGGGATGTTCTGATCTCGGCAACGCCGCCGCGATTGTTGACCGGCGAATTGCAAGATGGCGAACTGCCGTTTGAAGGTGCGCTTCGTTTATTGCGTCGCGAGTTCGCTTTTGAGCCGAATCGCAGCAATCTGTCGCATAGCACAATCCTCATTTCAGACGATGTGCTTGAGTCCGAATTAGTCTCGTCGCATACAGATGACGAGACGGTTGTGCCGGTCAATTTTATTTATCTTTATCATCTCACAGACCGCATCCCGTCGCCCGAAAATTGGCGTTGGTTTGCCCATGAAGAGATTAATTTCCCCGATGCGATTCGACAGTCTTTTGTTGTTTCTGTCTCGGAGTCGTGATTTGTTGAATGCGAATTTTTAGGAGCGTTACCATGCCGGTTAGTGTTAGCCAGCAAAGCGCTGAATATGCTGTGTTATAGGGAAACAATCGTATGACTCTCGAAACTGTACAAATTGCGCACGGTGCAACACTCGCGCCCGATAATATTCCGTTGCATTTTGGTGACACGCGTCGTGAGTATCATGCCGCGCTCGAAACAGCCGTGCTGATGAATCGTTCGCATGAAGGCCGCATCGAACTTGTCGGCGATGACCGCGCTGCTTTCCTCCACAGAATGTCCACCAACGATTTGTTGAATATGGCGGTTGATGAAGGTCGTCCGACAATTTTTACGAATCCTAACGCCCGCATCCTTGACCGGGCGATAGTTTATAATCGAGAAGGTCGCTTGTTGCTGCTCACCGAACCGGGACGCGCGCAAGCTTTGCTCGATTACTTACAACGGCAAATCTTTTTCAATGACAAGGTGCGCTTGCATGATGTGACCGAGTCAACGCGACAGTTTGCGCTGCACGGCCCGCAAGCAGATGCGGTTATGGCCGCGCTCATCCCCAATGCGACGGATGTGCCGCCATTGTGTGGTGTAGCGACGACAATTGCCGATGTGCCGGTATTCGTCGCTCGGCGCAAACCGATTAGCGAATCGCATTGGGTGGTCGTCGTGCCGTTTGAGCACGCAGCTGCTGTATGGACGACGCTGCTTGAAGAGGGTGAGCCGCACGGTCTCGTACCTGCCGGTTCGTTGATTTATAACACCTTGCGGATTCGCGCCGGGCGACCGGCGGGTCGTGAGTTGAGCACTGAATACATTCCGCTTGAGGTTGGGTTGTGGGACGAAATCAGCTTCACTAAAGGATGTTACACCGGTCAAGAGATCATTGCTCGCATGGACAGCCGCAATCGTCTGGCCAAAGCGATGGTGCGGCTTATATTGCGTGCGCCGCTTGATGCCCCAACCACTTTATTTCATGAAGGACGCGTAGTGGGTACATTGACGAGCAGTGTCATCACGCCGGATGATGAACATCTTGGGCTTGGCGTCGTCAAGTTTGATGTGGCAGATGTGGGCGTCATACTGAGCGCTGGCGAGGGTGGCGTCGAAGCCGAGATTGTCGCACGGGCCGGGACGTTACCACCACAACTTGTCGGCGAAGAAACGCATTAGTAGTACGAGTTGAGGGGGGCGTGTGTCTCTAACAAGGAAAATGCTGGCGCTTTTGCTGGCGGCGATTATCGTTTTTTTATTTCCTGTTGCCGTTTGGATTAGCAGCAGTTTTGATTTGCTCAAGCCGGGCACATTCAAGGACGGCTTAGACGATCAAAATATCTATCCGGATATTGTCCCGGTGGTTTTGCCTGCGATTCTCGCGGCTAATAACAACCCCGATAATATTGTGACACGCATTCGCGACAGCGTGGGCGACGAACAATGGCGTGCCATTGCGGCCGAACTCGTTCCGCCGGAGTGGGTACAAGCACAGGTCGAAACCGGAATCGATAATTATTTTGCATGGCTGGATGGCGACTCGACCGCGATTGATAAGATGCTCGATACACAAATCGTTCGTCAGCGTTTGCGTGGTGTTCAGGCCGAACGCGCTGTCGATTTAATCATGGTGTCCGCGAAGCCATGCAGCGTTGAAGAGATTGCTCGGTTGCGACGGATTGCTCGCGGCGCAGGTGCGTCCGATGCCATTCCGGTTTGCCACCCGCCGAACGACTCTGATCTTACGATGCTCGAACGGCAGTTGCTCCTCGACCAACTGCACCACATCGCTGATGTGATCGAGACACAAGATGTTTCGCTGGTCGGGTTGTTTGGCGGGCGCGAGGCACGCGATACGATGCTTGCGCAGCGCCTAACCTTTCAATCAATGCCCGATTTCATCGCATTGTTTTATCTCGTTCCCTTGGCTTTGACGACGCTTGTTGTTGTGCTCGTTGTCCGCTCATTGAAGAGCTTCGGACGTTGGACAGGTTGGATTAGCATCGCAAGTGGATTAATCGCGCTCATTCCTCTGGCGATATTGCCGCTCGCGATTATCGGAAGTTTCGAGGGCGATTCCGTCGTCAATGGTGGCAAACTTGATGCTGAAACGCAATTATTTCTCGTGCGGCTGACGACTGGGCTGTTGACATCAATGTTCACCGCATTCAGTGAACCGGTTTTGGCACAAGCCTTTATTCTCGTCGTGTTGGGGCTTATCTTGCTGGCGATTGCGGCTTTCGCACCGAATATGCCGCAGTATGAGTCTATTGCCGCGCCGCAAACACCGACGGGCATGAATGTCACACCGCCGGATGAAAAGACGGTCATCGACGACACTGCGAGCAAACGACGCCGGAAATTTCCATTGAAGTTAGGCGCTCTCAAGAGTAAAAGCACAGCGGTCGGCAAGCAAACTTATGTCGCTAAAAGCGCCGCACAAGAAGAGCAGCCGCCCCCCGATGACGCGCCGACGATAACTCAAAATTGAGGCGGGTCGCTGTCGAAGAACAGCAGCCACCACAATTCCCACGGTTTCTTTTCGGGCGGGGCGGTTTGAATCGGGACGTTGATTTCTGGCACGGGTGTTGCCTCAATGTTGATGCCGGACGGCACAGGAATCACGAGATGTTCGCCGGGCCGCACCATTTTACCTTCGTCACGCGCCCATTGCTCGACATACGCATCGCTGGCGACAAAATCGCGCTCGGCGACGAGCGTCGCTTGTATCTCGCGCAATTCCTCAATTTGGCGTTGAACATCGTTGCGGGTTTCTTGCAGGGGCTGATTTTCGGTGATGCGACTGCTGAAACTGATCGCAAGAATCAGGCCGATGGCGAGTACCGCCGCGAACATCACTTGCATCCCCGAAAGTTGCCCGGTTGTTTTACGCTTTAGTCGTCGTTGTTCCATTCCACTACAATCTCAACCTCATGTTGGTTTTCAAGCACAGCATACACCACTTTTGAAAAACAAAAAACCCAGCCAATAACCGGGTTTGTCCGTTTGCCGAAGGTGGGAGTCGAACCCACACTCCCGTAATGGGAACTACGCCCTGAACGTAGCGCGTCTGCCTGTTCCGCCACTTCGGCTTGTGTCGAGAAATTTTATCAAAGAACATTTTAGAGTCAACCGCAGGATTCTTAGCAAACTCATAGGTTGCTGTGTCTTCCCGCGTGCTATAATGCCTCTCTGAAAGTGAAACGATTATTGAATCGCCAGAGGATTTGTACGACAAATTATGAAGCGAATTTCTCCTTACATCATCATCGTTGTTCTTGTCATCTCTGCCTTGCCGGTGCTTGCGTTCTTGCAATCATCGACCGGTGTGACGGCTGAAGCGATTGGGCAAGCGAATATGCGGGCGCGGGCTGATGTCAACTCGGCATTGATGGGGGAAATCTTCAACGGAACACGCTACCCGGTCATCGGACGGCACGAATTTTTCCCATGGGCGTTGCTCGGTGATGTGACGACAGAAGAACCAATAGGATGGGTCTTTAATGATTTGCTCGACATTCAAGGGAATTTCGCGAGTGTTCCCTTTTCCGATTTAGACTTAAGTGCGCAGCCTGCCACGCCTGTCCCGACACGTCCGCTTTCTGATGTGCAAGCGACACCAACGCAGCGCCAGCTCGTGGGTGTTGCCTTGCCAACCGATGTGCGTCCTGATGCGACAGCGACGCAGCCGGTGGTTAGCAATGTCGTTGGTCATGTGTTGGGCGAAATCAATATTCGTTACGGCCCCGGCGTCGAGTTCCCGCGTGTCGGTGTGGCGCGAGAAGGGGAGTCCTTTCAAATCATCGGTTATCATACGAGTGTGCCGTGGGTTGAAATCTTCTACCCGGACGTGCCGAATGCACGGGCGTGGGTTGCGCGAGATATTCTTGAAATTGAAGGCGATCTTTTCTCGTTGCCCGCCATCAGCCAAAGCAATTTTGCTTTGCCGACATTGACACCTACACCGCCCGTCGTCGTACAAAGTGACCTCGTCCGTCCCGTGCCGATTCGCCCCGAATTTCAAGCGCTCGGCGATCAATTGTGGAATATGGTACTTGAAGCCGGTTTTGAGCCGGAAACGAGTCGCAAAGGCGCTTTGTTCTTGATGGATTTGCAAACCGGCGAAGCGCTCACCTTCGGTAGCGACCTCGCTTTCAGTGGCATGAGCTTGACGAAGATTCCGATTCTGGCCGAAACGTATCGCAATCTCAACGCGCCGCCCGACGCACAACTCGCGCTACGTATCGGCGAGACAATGATATGCAGCGAGAATACATCGACGAATGCGTTGCTGAGCACTATCGGCAATGGCGACGCCTTCGTTGGGACACAACAAGTCATGGGGTTGATGCAGCAGCTTGGTTTTGACAGCACATTCATCGCTGCCCCCTACATCACCGACCCAAGTGTGCAGGCGACACCGGTGCCGATTGCTCCTCCGGTGTCCAGCGCAGACCAAATTAGCACAGCGCCAGATGCCTACAATCAGATGACCGTCGATGAAATGGGCGCATTGCTCAACGATATGTATATGTGCTCGGTGGACGGCTCCGGCCCATTAGTCGAAAACTTTTCCGGTCAATTTACACAGACCGAATGCCGCCAGATGTTGAATTTGATGACCAACAATCGCATCGGCGAATTGATTGAGGCTGGTGTCCCCCCGAACATACCCGTTGCCCATAAGCACGGTTGGATCGAAGATACGCATGGCGATGCTGGGATTGTCTTCACACCGGGCGGCAATTACATCCTTGTGATGGCGCTACACAATCCCGTATTTCTTGACTTCAACGAATCCTTCCCCTTGATGGCCGAGATTTCGCGGACTGTTTATAATTTTTACAATCCGAATGCGCCGATGCCCGCTATCAATCGACAACCCGTCCCCGACCAATGCAATTTATTGGGCAATCCGTTGATTCAAGATTTAATGTCGATTAGTGCAGATGGTTAATCACACCGTTGATTGACTGTGGTCGTCAAGTTGGTCGAGGGCGGCCTGTGCTGCGGCCTGCGCAGCGGCCTGCTTGCTACGACCGGTGCCTGTTGCGATGACCTGACCATCAATCGAAACTTCGATTGTGAATTCCTTGGCGTGGTCAGGGCCATTTTCGTCGATAGTCTGATATTTCGGAGTGACGCCATATTCTGCTTGACTCCACTCTTGTAATCGGCTGCGGGCATCTTTATCCGATGCGTCTGCAAGGACACGTTCCAGCAGAGGTTCAAAATGCGGGATCGCGAATTCTCGTACAGCCTCTAAGCCTTGATCGAGATACATCGCGCCGATGACTGCTTCAAATGCAGCGCAGAGATTGGTCGGGCGATCTTTGCCACCGCTCGCTTCTTCGCCTTTGCCCATGCGGAGATATTCGCCGAGACCAATAGCGATTGCGATTTCGGCAAGCGCTTCGGTGCGAACAAGCGCAGCACGTAAGCGGGTTAGTTCGCCTTCGCGCATATCTGGGAAGTTTACAAACAACAACTCACCGATAATTAGGTCAAGAACAGCGTCACCGAGATATTCGAGTCGTTCGTTATGCTCAATTTGCAAATCGTCTTGCTCGTTGGCGAACGAGCGATGAGTGAGTGCCGTTTCTAAAAGTGTCGTGTCGTTGAATTCGGCTACAAAGCCTTGTTGTAAATCTTCAGTGTCCGTCATGATCTATCCAAACTAATTCTCGAACTTCTTGAATATCAACGATACATTGTGTCCACCAAAACCGAATGAATTGCTCATCACATACGAGAGTTTCAATTCACGGGCTTCATTGGGAATATAATCGAGATCGCATTCTGGGTCGGCTTCGTTGAAGTTAATCGTCGGCGGGGCAACTTGGTCGCGCAATGCCATGATGGAAAAGATCGCCTCGAATGCTGCTGTTGCGCCCATTGCATGACCGGTCATGCTTTTTGTGGAACTCATTGGGATGTTGTACGCATGTTCTCCGAAAACTTGTTTGACGGCCTTCGTTTCCATGATATCGTTGAGTTCGGTGGCGGTTCCATGTGCGTTGATGTAGTCGATTTGCTCAGGGGCGATTTGTGCATCGTCTAAAGCCTGTTTGATGGCCTCAATCGCGCCGTGAGCTTCAGGGTGTGGCGCGGTGATGTGAAAGGCGTCCGATGTTGACCCGTAACCGACAAGCTCCGCCAAAATCTGAGCGCCGCGTGCTTTGGCGTGTTCAAGTTCTTCGAGCACCATCACACCCGCGCCTTCACTGAAAACCAAGCCGGTGCGGTCTTTGTCGAAGGGGCGCACGGCGGATAGTGGGTCGTCATTTTGTCGGGAACACGCGCCGACACGATCAAATGCGGCGATACCAATCGGGATGATCGGCGCTTCTCCACATCCGGCCAATGCACGATCCATTCGTCCCAATCGTATCAGGTCGAAGGCGTGGCCGATACAATCCGCGCCGGTTGCACAGGCCGAAATCGGTGTGTACGATGGGCCAGTCGCGCCGACTTCAATACTCATCATATCGCTGCCGCCATTGACCATCAACATCGGGATGCCAAATGGCGTGATGCGGCGTGGGTCGTTTGTCTCAATCATGAGTTTCGCCTGTTCATAATAACTCTCGACACCGCCGACGGCTGAGCCAACGATGACGGCTGTGCGCCTGCCATCGCCATCTTGTAATTCGAGGCCAGCATCTTGAATCGCTTGATCTGCGGCAGCGCGGATGAATAGCTGATAACGGTCGCGGCGACGTTTTTCTTTGCGATCCATATAATCGGCAGCATCCCAATTTTTAACTTCGGCTGCGATTTGCACATTGTAGGTTGATGCGTCGTAACGGGTGATTTTGTCCACGCCGCTTTTACCGTTGACAATTGCTTCCCAAGAGTCTTTCACATTATGCCCGACAGGGGTCACTAAACCGAGACCGGTTACAACCACTCTTCTCGACATATCGTGCTCCTCAATTGTGTTTGTTCACTATCATTGATTCTGCCACAAACAGAACATCTGCGCCACGATTATCCAGCTTGATGTCGGTCAGTTGGGGAAGGGGTATAGCCCCCCTCGACCCACGTTGCACCATCAACGCTGATTTCTTTTTTCCACACCGGCACAATTTCTTTCAGTCGATCAATGCCATAACGTGCTGCCTCGAAACACCCCTGATCTCGATGACCAGATGAACACGCGATCAATATCGTATTTTGGCCGACTTCAAGCACGCCGATACGTTGCACAATCGCAATGCCTTGTACGAGCGGCCATTGTTTACGGATTTCTTCGGCAACTTGTTTCATCTTGGCGATTGCCATTGATTGATAGGCTTCATATTCAAGGCGTGATGTGTGGATGATGCCGCCGGTTTTGCTTGTTTTTCCACGCACGATACCACTGAAGACGCATACAGCGCCGGTAGCAGGCGTGGTGATAGCGGCGATGAGGTCATCTGTATTGATCGGTTCGTCTGCCAGACGAAAAATTTCTGGGCTGCTTTTAACTTCTTTGCTGCCTCCGCTAACTGGTGGGAAGAACGCAACTTCATCGCCATCTTGGATGACATCTCCCGCGAAGGCGAATTCTTCGTTGACGGCAGCTATCGCGCTTTTGACATTGGCCTCAAGCGCTGGAAAACGCTCAATCAATGCTTGTCGCACGTCATCGACTGTATGCGCATTTTCCGGTAACGAAAGGGTGAGTCGCGACTGCCCAGCAATATCTTTGAGGGTTGCGAACAATAAAACGTGTATTTCCATGCGATACTTATTCCTCTGTTTTTGCGAGATAATCCCCACGTTGACCGCCGCGTTTTTCTTGCAATCGAATGTCGCTGATACGCATTTCGCGGTCAACTGCTTTGGCCATATCATAAACCGTCAACGCGGCGACGCTGACAGCCGTCAACGCTTCCATCTCGACGCCGGTTTTACCCGTGATGCGGGCTGTCGCTGTGATGCGGACGGCATTGTGCTTGTCATCAAGGTTTAAGTCAACATCGATATGTGTCAATGCTAAAGGATGACAAAGCGGAATTAATTCTGCTGTTCGTTTGGCAGCCATCACACCGGCTATCCGGGCGATAGAGAGCACGTCGCCTTTTTTCAAGTTGCCCTCGCGGATGAGACGCAATGTTTCGGGTTGCATGTAAACTGCGCCGATAGCCACTGCGAGACGTTCTGTATCCGGCTTCGCGCCGACATTGACCATGCGCGCCGCCCCCTGATTGTCGAGATGTGTCAGATTATCTGTCATCATTTATGTGTCCTTATTTCTTGAACATTATACTCTTTGTCCGGGAGATATGCGCAAGCATCAGTGCATTCGGTTTGTGTGTTAAGATTAATCTGATACATTTTGTATTACGCTTTTTGAAGGACTCTTGTTTTGGTCATAGCGCTTGTGTATACTTTTTTGTCGCGCAGGCCTCCACATTTGATATATTCACTGGAGTATACAGATTGAGCATTTTCCGCAGCGGATTAGCGAAAACCCGCCAATCGTTTTTTGGGCGTATCTCACAGATTCTTGGCAATACTGAGATCGATGATGAGATATGGGATGATATTGAAGCTATTTTGCTTCAAGCTGATCTTGGTGTTGAGACAACACAAAGGGTTATAGATGATCTCAAAAACCGTGTTCGTAAACAAGGCTTGACGAGTGCCGAGCAATTAAACACTGCGCTCCGCGAATCGTTGCAAGATTTGATGCAGCGTCCGCCAGTGCTCAACATTAGCGGACGACCATTGTCGGTTATTTTGGTCGTTGGTGTCAATGGGTCAGGTAAGACCACTTCGATTGCGAAGTTGGCGCATCGCTTGAAGTTGGCCGGGCGAAATGTGCTTATCGCCGCAGGCGATACCTTCCGCGCGGCGGCGATTGAACAATTGCAGACGTGGGGGGAACGTGTTGATGTTCCCGTGATTGCCGGGCAACCGGGCAGCGATCCGGCAGCCGTTGTCTATGATGCGACTGAAGCGGCAAAGGCGCGTGGTCATGATGTGTTGATTATTGATACTGCCGGTCGTTTGCATACGAATTATAATCTGATGGAAGAGCTTGCCAAAATCAAGAAGGTTTCACAGAAGATTGTCCCCGATGCGCCGCATGAGGTTTTGCTTGTTCTCGATGGAACAACCGGTCAAAATGCGTTGCAGCAGGCGCAAAAATTCCGCGAAATGGTTGATGTCACCGGCGTCATCGTGACGAAACTCGATAGTACCGCTAAGGGCGGTATGGTTTTTGCGGTTTTCAATGATCTCAATTTGCCGATTCATTATATCGGTCTCGGCGAAGGTGTGAACGATTTGGTCGATTTTCAACCGGAAATCTTTATCAAGAGTCTCTTTGAGGAAAATTAGTCAATTGAGTGGCCCGTCATGGACAATTTAGTCAGTGTTTTGACCGACTTGCAATCTGAAGTCGATAATTTGATGCGCCGTCTTGATATTGAGGGTAAGCAGCAGCAAATTATTGAACTTGAGAAGAAAACTACAGCCCCTGATTTTTGGGATGATCGCGATACGGCTACACAAGTAACACGCGATTTGTCCCGCTTGAACGAACAGGTGACGACGTGGCAAAAACTCGCTAGCCGCATCAATGATGCGCTCGAATTGTCGGCAATGGAAGACGAATCGTTGCTTGAGGATTTGACCTCGGAAACTGAGGCGCTCTCAAAGACAGTTGAGCGCATGTCTTTCCAAGCGATGCTTTCTGGTCCGTATGATAATGAAGATGCCATCCTCGCGATTCATGCAGGTGCTGGTGGGACGGAAGCGCAAGATTGGGCGCAGATGTTGTCGCGGATGTATTTGCGTTGGGCCGAGCAGAATGGTTATAAGACCGAATTGCTTGATGAGACAAAAGGCGAAGAAGCCGGTATCAAAAGTATGACGATTTCGGTGCGCGGCGATTATGTTTACGGGTATTTACGGAGCGAACAAGGCGTGCATCGGCTGGTGCGTCTTAGTCCATTTGACTCGGCCAATCGTCGCCATACTTCATTTGCTAAAGTCGAATTATGGCCGGATGTTCAAGGCAAGATTGATATTGCCATTAACGATAATGACATAAAAATCGATACATACAAAGCGGGCGGTGCCGGTGGACAGCACGTCCAAAAGAATGATACGGCAGTTCGTATCACGCATATCCCGACGGGTATTGTCGTTCAATCCCAGAGTCAACGCAGCCAGACGCAAAATCGCGAAACGGCTATGCGTATTCTCCGCGCTCGATTGTTCGAGATTGAGCGCCAAAAACAGGAAGACGAACTTGCTGCGCTCAAAGGCGAGAACGTTGATGCTGGGTGGGGCAATCAGATTCGGTCGTATGTTTTGCACCCGTATCAGATGGTTAAAGACCACCGGACGAATTTTGAAGTGGGAAATGTGAACGCTGTTCTTGATGGCGACCTCAATGGATTTATGGAAGCCTTTTTACGCTATCAATTACATACCAACAATCATCAATCCTAAAAATTTCGGACGAAGATTTAGCTTGAATGTTCTAAATTTGTGTGTTTTTAATCTTGACCGATGGATTGAACGGTGTACAATTGCCACAGACTTTGATGATATATATTTGCTGAGTGATGTTGTTCCAATGTAGCAACATCATCAGTAAGAAAAATCAAATCCGCGAAAAACTTGTCAGATGTGTGAATCTGTGGTATATTACGATTCGCCTTCTGGCAGTTTGGGTTGATTGGGACGTAACCAGGCGGTCGAGTCGAGGTCAAAACCTCAACCCCTGGCTCTGAGATTTCAGGAGCCATTCCAAAATAATGTGTCATATTTCATGTATATCTACCAGACATGAAGCGCTGGTCTCTAGGCCATCGCTGTTTTTGCTTTGATACATTTCTTGACTCCCGTACCTTGTATAGTCGTTGATTCCAGAGGCAATATTCACCGTTACATATTCTGAAATTTTGATTTAGCGCAGAGGAGGTTACGCCATTGGAGGCGAAGGAATTTAGCGCACTGCGCATCAGTTTGGCCTCACCTGAGCAGATTCGGTCATGGTCGTATGGCGAAGTCACAAAGCCTGAGACGATCAATTACCGTCGTTTGCGTCCTGAAAAGGATGGTCTGTTTTGTGAGGCGATTTTTGGGCCAACTAAAGATTGGCAATGCTATTGCGGCAAGTATAAAAATGTACGCTATCGCGGCATTATTTGTGACAAGTGCGGTGTCGAAGTTACCCGGTCTTCAGTTCGCCGTGAACGTATGGGGCATATAGAGCTTGCGGCGCCGGTTGCGCATGTATGGTACACCCGTCGCGTGCCGAGTTATCTCGGCCTCTTGCTCGACATCAGCCGACGCAATCTTGATCGTGTTTTGTATTTTGCACAATATGTCATCACGCATATTGACGAAGATGCTCGTCAGAAGGCTTTGGGACGTATTGAGCGTGAATTGGCACAAAAAGAAGCTGCCTATGGTGGCGATACTCAGGAACAGATAGATGCTGTTCGTGAAGAACGTGATAGTGCGCTTGACGAATATCAGCAGCGTGTCAACGAAATCAATCAACGCTTTGACGATGAACTTGCTCGAACGAGTGATGAGTTGATGCGACAGGCGCAGTCGATTCAAGAGCTTGTCGAAAGTCTTTTAGGGCAAAAGGCTGAGGCAGACATCAAATTTGAAGAAGCTGATCGCGTCATTGTTGCTAAATCTGAGACAGTCACAAACGATCATATTGCTTTGATTCAAGCGGCGGCGAACGATCATCTCAATTTGTTGCAAGACGAAACGGAAGCCCTGCGGCAAGAAGAATTGCAGCGTCTTGATGCCGAAATGAATATGGTCAAAGGCGATGCTGCCGAAGCGATTGAAGGGCAACAAACGGAGTTGGATGATCGCTTGGCGGCTATTCGTCAAAGTGCTGACCGCGCGCGTGCCGAATTGCAAGATTTGAAGGTGTTGCAATTTTTGCCAGAATCGCGCTATCGCGAACTCAAGAGTAAATATGGCCAAGTCTTTCAGGCCAGCATGGGCGCCGAGGCTTTCTACGATATTCTTGCTGAACTCGATCTTGACAAACTTGCTGCCGAGTTGTGGCACGAAGTTCGCAATACGCGCTCCAAACAACGCAAAAAGAAAGCGACAAAACGCCTGCGCGTTGTTGAAAGTTTGCGCAAAAGTGAGAATAGACCCGAGTGGATGATTCTCACAGTGCTGCCGGTCATTCCGCCAGACTTGCGCCCGATGGTGCAACTTGATGGGGGGCGTTTTGCGACGAGCGATCTCAACGATCTTTATCGTCGTGTCATCAACCGCAATAATCGTCTCAAACATTTGCTGGAACTCGGCGCGCCCGACGTCATCGTGCGCAATGAAAAGCGTATGTTGCAAGAGGCTGTCGATAGTCTAATCGACAATAGCCAGCGCGGTAAAGCGCTTAGTCGTCGTGGACGGCGCGAACTCAAATCGTTGAGCGATATGCTTAAGGGCAAGAAGGGGCGTTTCCGCCGCAATCTGCTTGGTAAACGTGTAGATTATTCGGGACGTTCGGTCATTGTTATTGGGCCGAAGCTCAAGTTGCATCAGTGCGGGCTGCCGAAGACGATGGCGCTTGAATTGTATCGCCCATTCGTTATCAGTCGTCTCGTCCGGTATAACTATGCCAGCAATGTCAAAGGTGCGAAGCGCATCATTGAACGTGAGAAGCCCGAAGTTTGGGAAGTGCTCGAAGAAGTGATTAAAGAACGCCCCGTACTGCTTAATCGTGCGCCGACATTGCACCGACTCGGCATTCAAGCTTTTGAACCGCAACTCGTTGAAGGTAAGGCGATTCAGATTCACCCGCTTGTTTGTTCGGCCTTTAATGCAGATTTCGATGGCGATCAAATGGCGGTGCATGTGCCATTGAGTCAAAAGGCGGTTGAAGAAGCACGCGAGTTGATGTTGAGTACACGCAACTTGCTTAAACCTGCGGATGGTCAACCAGTGGTTGGCCCCTCGAAAGATATGGTGCTCGGCAATTATTATCTGACGATGGATCCGACCGTAGAGGTTGTCACCCGTAAAGACCGTGCCGACGAATTTCGCAGCATAAATGCGATTTATGACGGCAACAACAAAGTCGGTATCGCCTTTCGGTCGAATGGATATTACTACACCATCAATCGAGATGTGCCGGCTAAGGTTGTCTTCTACGATGTTGTTGAAGAAGATGAAAGTGGGCGAGAACGGGTTGTCGAATCTGCTGTTGATCGGACAATTCGCGCCGTGCTTGAAGGCGAGGTTGATTGTTTGCTCGCAAATGGTTATGAGATGCGCAAGCTCATGCTAGAGAATCCTGAGCTTGACGAAGCGCTTGAGCTATCGAACCTCCATGAACGGCGTATGGTGGTTGATATGGATGAAGTCGAGTATCTGTATGGTCTCGGCGAAGTCAATTTGCATACACCGATTTTGCTCGGCAATTACTATGATAACGAGACTTATGGCCCGCTTGAGGAACCAGAAATCACAACAGTTGGTCGGGCGTTATTTAATCGTATCTTGCCGGATGAAATGCGATTTGTGCAGCAAACACTCGATAAAAAAGGTTTGCAAGAGCTTGTTGCCCGCGCCTATCAACGCATTGGGCCAGACCGCACGACTGAGGTGGTCGACCAAATCAAGAATCTTGGTTTTCATTATGCGACCATTTCGGGCACAACAATCGCTGTGGCGGACTTGACCAGCCCAGACGAACGTCCCGATGTCCTTGCGCAGGCCGAAGCGGTGGTTGATCGTGCTGAGCGTGACTTTCGTCGTGGTCTGTTGACTGAGGAAGAACGTTATCAAATCACTATTGATGAATGGAATAGTGCGAAAGATCATTTGCAGGATCTCATTCGCGATTCGCTTGATCCGTATGGCCCGATTGCGATTATGGCGCTTTCTGGTTCCACGAAAGGCGGCTTTGGCCCGATCACTCAGCTTGCTGGGATGCGTGGTTTGATGGCCGATCCGTCCGGTCGTATCATTGATTTGCCGATTCGTAGCCACTTCCGCGAGGGTCTGACGGCACTCGAATACTTCATCTCGACACATGGCGCTCGTAAAGGCCTTGCCGACACCGCGTTGCGCACTGCGGACGCTGGTTATTTGACCCGACGTCTTGTCGATGTGGCGCAGGATGTGATTGTCAATCGCTGGGATTGTGGCACTGAAAAAGGCCTTGAGGTGCGTCGCACCGATGACGTGGCCGGTCAATCATTGTATGAACGTATCATAGGGCGTTGCGCAGCACGCGATATCATTGAACCCGAAACGGGCGAGATACTCGTCCGACGCAATGAGATGATTAACGAGGAAATCGCCGAAACCATCCAACACAGCGCGATTGAATCTGTCAGTGTGCGTTCGCCGCTTACCTGTTCTCTCATTCATGGTATCTGCGCGTTATGTTATGGCCGTGATCTTGGTCGTGGTGACATGGTGAGCATTGGCTCTGCTGTCGGCATTGTTGCTGCGCAGTCAATTGGCGAACCCGGCACACAACTGACATTGCGCACTTTCCATACGGGGGGTACGGCACAGGCGAGTGGTGACATCACGAGTGGTTTGCCACGTGTGGAAGAATTATTTGAAGCTCGCAAGAAACCTAAGGGCGAGGCCGTTATGACCGATATTGGTGGTGTGATTCGCCTGACGAAACGAGAAGGTGTTCGCATTGCAACGGTCATTGACAGCGAGGTCTTTAATGAGGAGCATCAAATTCCACCCAAGTGGGAATTGCTCGTCGAGGAAGATCAAGAAATCAATGAGAATGATGTGCTAGCACAATCGCCCGATGGTGAGGAGCAAATCGTTGCACGCATGATGGGCACTGTTCATATCGAAGGCAAGCGAAAGCGTACCTTGTATATTCGCTATGAGCGTCGCGATGAGATGGAATATGAAATTCCATCCAATGCGCGTCTTGTTCCCGAAGTGTATGATGGCGCAGAGGTTTACCCGGGTCAACAATTGACCGAGGGTGCTCAGAATCCACATCGCATCTTGCGCATTCTGGGAACTGAAGCAGCCGAACTTTACTTGCTCTCTGAAGTGCAGAAAGTTTACCGCAATCAAGGGGTAAATATCTCGGACAAACACTTCGAGATCATTATTCGGAAGATGCTTTCTAAAGTTCAAATCACTCGTGGCGGGGACAGCGAATATTTGCCCGGTGAATTGGTTGACCGTTTGCGGTTGCTTGGATTGAATGAGCGTTTGATCTCTGAAGGGCGTGAGCCTGCATCGGGTGTGCCGGTGTTGCTGGGTATCACGAAAGCTGCGCTAACAACAGACAGTTTCCTGTCAGCGTCGAGCTTCCAGCACACAATCAAAGTCTTGGCCGGTGCGGCCATTGAGGGCAAGATCGATCATCTCTATGGCCTCAAGGAGAACGTCATCATTGGGAAGCTCATCCCTGCGGGCACAGGTTTCCACACCTATCAAGACCGCGAGTTGACGGCGCCGAATATTACGCTCGAGGCGCAGGGGGCGCTGGACAGTAGCCAGAATGGTTACGACGACCTAGACGGTGTTGAAGAAGATGTGAATGTCAATGTATAGTTGGCATGCCCAATAGTAACGATAAAAGCGCGGGGTTGCATACCCTGCGCTTTTTGTTCTGATAGCAATTCACGAGTGATGGTTGGTTGTTAGTCGTAACGGTCGAGTTGAACATCGGCTTGGGTGGCGTCGAATAGCATCCAGAATAAAGGCCGTTCAAGTGGGTTGAGTGGTGTGAGCAAACTGTAAGCTGCGCGTTCGTCGCGATTTTCGATGAGGCCGGGCAAGATGCCAAAGTTCAAATTCCACAATATCATGGTGCCGATGTCGCTGCGTGACTGACCGATTTGAATAGCGCGAAGCGTGTTGTTCCCTTGCGCCCATTTGTCTGTGTACGTCATCCATACTTCGGGCGCTTCGCCGGGGAATTCATCCCATGTCGCCCATCCAAATTCGGTGAACCACATTTGTACCCCGCCATGTCCATTGGCATTCATAATATTGCGGTAATCTTCAACAGTGTGCGAGAAGAAGAAATGTGGGTCGTCGTCCCAACCCTGCCCCTCAACGGCATTGCAACAACGGACATCGGGTGGATTGCCCCAACTAAACGGATGCACGCCGACAGCGATGTCGGTGAATTGCGCAAGACCGGCATTATACATCTGTTGCAGATAGTCTCGGTCGTCGACCGAAAAAGGAGCGTTATTGCCCGTCGGCGCTAAACCGGCTGTAATCACTGTGATGGACGGCGAATAAGCGCGGGTTGTCTCGTAGACGGCGCGGAAATATCGCATATAATCGCTACCGCTTGGTGGATTGGGGCCGCGCCATTCACGTAGGAGATTTGGCTCATTCCATACCTCAATTGCATTGATGATTTCGCCAAATTCCAATAACATGAGATTGACAAAGTTGGCGAGGTCTTGCGGGTTGTCTGGCGGGCCAGCTTCTTCATGAACTGACCGCGCCCAATCCGGCGCTTTGGCGACGCTGATGAGTACCTTAAGCCCGCGTTGATTGGCGTCTTCAAGGAATAATTCAAGACGGCGGAAATCTTCGCCAACATCGTTTGGCCCATTGGGTTGGATCAATCGCCAATCAACCTGTACCTTGACCCAGCCAATATGCAGTTGTTCGACACGGCGCATCATCTCGCGCCATGTATCTTGCTCAATGAGCGAATGTACCTGTATGCCGAGTTGACTGCCATCAAGATTCGGGAGCACGGTTGGTTGTGGCCCGACTCGTGTCGCGCGCGGTTGGGGTGTGGGTGAAGGGCCGGGTGTTGCCGTATCGGTTGGTTGTCCGGTTGCTGTTGGGCGCGGTGTGAATGAGGGTGGTGGGGTGTAATTCGGGCCGACAACCGGGCCGAGAAATGTGCTCCTCGTAGGTGTAGCCTGTGTGTTATCATCGGCATCGTCTGTGAGAATGCCGAGATCGGCTTCGGGTGATGCCGCCTGCGCGACTACTATCGGTGTGCTTGAAGGCGTTTGAGGGGGATCGGGCGTGGCCGTTACAAAAATAGGAATCGGTGTTTGCGAACTGCACGCCCCCAGAATGAGCAGTAAAATGATCCAGCTAGATTGTTGGTGAATATGCTTGAGTGTCGTCATGATTTTGATAGTACCATAATTGCTGATCCCACACTATAGGAATCCACGTTGCGTAGATAAAGCGTAGATTAAAAGATCGTGGTATAATGAGGAACGGATGTTCTGTTGTTTGGCTTGATGCCGGATGGCACCCTGAAGGAAATTGTACAGCATGAATTTGCTGCTGTTTGTTTACCCTGTTGCAAATTGATGAGGATGCTATGGCCGTTAATTCTATTCGGCAGGTTAATATTGACGAGGAAATGCGCGAAGCATATCTCGACTATGCCATGAGTGTCATTGTAGCGCGTGCTCTACCGGATGCGCGGGATGGCTTGAAGCCTGTGCATCGGCGGATTTTGTATGCCATGCACGCGATGGGCATTCGCGCTGGCGGCGATTATAAGAAGAGTGCCCGCATTGTTGGTGAAGTGCTCGGCAAATATCATCCACATGGCGACGCGGCAGTCTATGAAACCATGGTGCGTCTTGCTCAGGATTTCTCGCTGCGTTATACGCTTGTCGATGGGCAAGGGAATTTTGGTAGTATCGATGGAGATAACGCTGCTGCCATGCGATATACCGAAGCACGCATGGCGCAAATTGGTGAAGAATTGCTCGTCGATATTGATAAAGACACTGTCGATTTTGTCGATAATTTCGACGGCAGTTTGACTGAACCGGCTGTCCTGCCTGCGAATATTCCTAATCTGCTGATTAATGGGGCGTCTGGCATTGCGGTTGGTATGTCCACAAGCGTGCCGCCACATAATTTGAGTGAAGTCTGTGATGCGTTGATTTATATGCTCGGCAAATGGACGAAGTACGATGACATCACGGTGCATGATTTGATGCAATTCATCAAAGGGCCGGACTTCCCAACTGGTGGTGTCATTTATCGTCATAAAGATAGTGCTGACGAGGGTGAAGATACGCTGGCAGCCGCTTATGTGAGTGGGCGTGGCAAAATCACCGTGCGTGCGAAGGTGCATATCGAAGATATGGGGCGCGGCAAGTCGCGTATCATCGTCAGTGAATTGCCTTATCAAACGAACAAAAGTGCTTTAATTGAACGGATTGCCAATCTCGTGCGTGATGGCAAACTTGAAGGATTAGCCGATCTGCGCGACGAAACGGATCGGCAGGGCTTACGCCTTGTTATCGAGTTGCAACGCGGGGCAGACCCTACACAAGTGCTCAATGATTTGTTCCGGTTGACTCCATTGCAAGATACATTCAGCATCATCATGCTTGCGTTGGTTAATGGGGAGCCGCGTTTGTTATCCCTCAAGCAAGCGCTGCGCGTTTTTCTTGACCACCGCCTTGAAGTTGTCCGCCGACGTAGCGAATTTGATCTCGAAAAGGCGCGGGCACGTTTGCATATTCTCGAAGGCTTATTAGCGGCGCTTGACAATCTCGATGCTGTCGTCGCACTGATTCGTAAATCACGCACGGTGGAGACGGCACGCAATAATTTGCGCAAGACGCTCAAAATTACAGAAATTCAAGCGCAAGCGATTCTGGATATGCAATTGCGTCGTTTGGCCGCATTAGAACGCAAAAAAATCGAAGACGAACATGCTGAGAAAGTCAAACTCATCAAATTTCTTGAGGGTTTGCTCAAAAGCCAGAAGAAAATGCGAACTGTCGTTGCGGAAGAACTCGCAGCGATTCGCGAGACGTATGCCGACCGGCGACGCACTATCATTGCCGACTCAGTAGCGGGCAAAGTTGATGCCGACAGTCTGTTGACACCGGCAGAAGATACATGGGTTACCCTCACAGTGAAAGGCAATCTTGGGCGAACACTCGATAATACTCGGCCAACAGTCACGACTGATGTGAAAGAGCCACCGCGCTTCATTCTTGAAAGCAACAGTACACATACTTTGTATCTGTTCACCGCCAAGGGACAATGTGCGACGATACCGATTCAATTGTTGCCACAAATCAATGACCCAGCACACGGGCAACCATTTAGTGAATTTTGTGCATTGGCGCTGAAAGAAGAAATCGTCGCCGTTTTGAGTTTGCCGCCCGACCTTGAATCCGGCTATCTGTTCCTCGCGACTGAAGGTGCACAAGTCAAACGTATACGTTTGGAAGATTTGCCGGGTATGCGTTCCGATGCCTTCAAAGTGATGAATGTCGGCAAGGGTGACCGACTTGGGTGGGTTTTTTATACGACGGGCGAAGATGAAATTTTGCTCACCACTGCTCAAGGGCAGGCCATACGATTTTCGGAAAATGATGTGCGTCCAACCGGATTGCCTTCTGGTGGGATGCGTGGTGTCAAATTGCTGGGTCAACGTGACCGGGTTGTCGGCGCATTTGTAGTCGTGCCGCATCAACATGTTTGGTCGATTACCGACGATGGCGTGGCCAAAACTTCATCGGTTGATGAATATCCGACGCAAGGACGCGCCGGTAGTGGTGTGATTACCATGCGGCTTCCGGCAGGCAGTCTTGAGGTTGCGGCGGCGGCGATAGGTCGCCTTGATGACAACATCGTCGTGTTGACCAATAAGAATAAACCGAAATATATGCGAATCGGGCTTGCGCCACAAGTTGTACGTGGGCGGAACGGTGGCGATTATGTGATCTCGCTGCGCGACAAAGAACGTGTTGTCGGCGTCGTTCATTATCAAGAGCGTCTCATCGCGTCTGAATGAGTTGACTGAATGCCGCGTCATATTGTGGGGCGATGTGCTGCCATTCAAATTGGCTGATGAAGCGTTGCAGTGGGATGGTATCCACTGCAATGTCGCCTGTTAAATGTTTTATGAGTAACGGTTGCAGAGCATTGCCACGATACAGACAATCGTCGTGATATGCTTCTGGCATCAATGCCGGATAATTCAGACGTCCCGGCAGTATGGGTATGCAACCACAATAAATCGCTTCAGCAACAGAAATGCCGAAGAAATCTTGATATGCTGTGCTGATGATGTAGTCGGCTTGCCACAATAATCTTGCATATTCGGCGAATTCTTCAACGAATCCGTAGCGTACAACGCGGTCACCGAGTCGTTGTCTTGCTTCTTCAAACTCAGTTGGCTCTTGTCGGAAATTCTCCCCGACAATTGCCACGCGAAATGCAATCCCGCTATTCATGAGTCCATATAATGCTTGAAAGAATGTGCGTGGATTTTTGTCTTCTTCCCAACGATGATTCCATAAAATGAGTGGGGAGGCATTGGCTGGGCGCGTTTTTGGGCGATAGATGTCATAACGTTTCAGGTTGATGCCCACCGGCAGAACACTTGATTTTGCTTTGAGTTGCTCCATCGATTCGAGTTCATTGTAGTCGCCAAAATGTTTGAGCATCCTCGGAAGTTCATCATAAAATGCGCGTTGATGAAAGGCGCTGTTGAAGTAAACGGCGTCTGCTGCCATCGCACTAATGTAGTTGATGAATCCATATTGCCATCCATGCTTCTGTCGAGAATTTTGTGGGTACACAAGTTGATTCTCGTGGAAATATAATGCACAAGGTATGTCTGAGGTCTGCTTGCGTGTTAGCGCACGAAATGTTGAGAGATCCATCATGTCTGACACGAGGATGACATCCGGTTGTATGTTATACGCATTGAATAATCGGGCGATTGTCACCGCGCCGCCTTGCATACGCCACTTCCAGAATTGCGCCGGTAGTGTGAGTAGCGTGACATTATGCCTAGAGTGGCGGGCGTATCCGTCCGCCCACGCTTGATGACTACCGCCATAGTAGGGTTCAATGAGCAAGATGTTGAGAGTCATCATAAACAAAAACGCCACCTCGTTTAGAGATGACGTTGATTGTACAGGATTTTACGATAGCGTTTATCTCTGATTTATTATTGTCTCGGCCAGCTCACGGGTTTCTGGCGCGGGCATGACACCAAGTGTTTCTTGAAGTTGTGTGGTTAGTCTTTCGTAAACTTTTAGCGCGGCATCCGGCAATTGTAGCTGTTGATAGAGATACATAATTTCGCGAGTGATGTCTTCACGAGCCGGATTTGTCGACGATGCTTGCAGATACAAGCTCAGCGCTTTGTCATATTGTCCGATTTCGCTCATCGCTTTTGCAAGGCTTGTCACACCTTCGGTATAGGTTTGTAGAATCCCCTCTCTCCGCCGGATGACCCATGCCATGTCTAGCTTGCTCAAGAAGTCCCCACGATATAGGGTTTGGGCACGTTGCAGCAGGGCAATTCGCTCGTCTAGCGGTGCGACAGCGCTGTTCTGAATGAGTTCTGAAAAGAGTGCGACATCATAGCTGAGTTGGATGTGTGGTGATAGATGATAAAAGCCCGAACGATAGACTGTCAGGTCGGTGCCCAACACTTCGCTTATTTTGCGCTTAGTGACGTGGAAAACGTTGGTCGCTTCACGGGTGGACAAATTCGGCCAAAATGTTTCAAAGATTTCACTTCGTGTGACCATGCCGCGGTCAACCAGATAATGAAATAATGCGCACGGTAGAGCGCCATCCCAACCAGCAATCTCTTGTCCATCAAGCAAAACGCGCCCAGCGCCAAGCGCACGAACTTCGAGTAATTTCATGTCTTCGTCGCGCTGCGTATAATCCCATAGCATTAATTCGGCCTCGCTAGGGATGACACGGGTTTGCTCTCGCAACCCATTGTGCATGACACAACCCGGCATTGCCCGACCAATGACATAGATCCGCTCAATGCCAGTGTGGTTGGCGATTTCGATGAGAAATTTATCGAACGCTTCACTTTCTGCCCGGTCGCATTCGTCGAGAACAATGGTAGCAGACGCAAGTTTTTGCGTGCCAGTTTGGGTCATAACAGCTTGCTCAAATTGTGAACACAGCGTATCATAATCCAGCTCTGCGCCATCAAAACGAATATATATCGTATTGCTCCCCTGTATTGCATGGTCTAGCAACAAATGCTGAGAATAATAGTTGGGGTGTGCTATAACGAGCCGTATTTCTTTTCCGAGTTCATCAAGTTGTTGCAGCGCAATCTGTTGTGTTAGATGAAACATTGATTTTACCTCATGGAGCATGACGATGTTGACTGTACCTTCCAATGTCGAAAAGATGCGTTAAGGTTTCCTAATCCTATTATTTTTAACGTTACCACAATAAATGGGGATTAAAGAATTGACGTTTTTTGTGATGGGTTTGAAAATTCAAGCTTTATCGAGCGTAAATATCCTCAAGCAATGACACGACGGCGTACTTCGAGCACTTCTGTCATACTACCGATACGTGCAAGAATGCGAGTAAGTTGGCTGATGTTGGAGATTTCGAGGGTAACGTGAAAAGTGGCAATTTCTTGTTGGGTTGAGACATTAATCGATGACATGTTCACATTTTCATCGGAGATTAATCCGCTAATGTCGTGCATCAAACCTTCTCGGTCATAAGCGATGACTTCGACATCTGCCGAATAGTGTTGTGTATCGTTGACAACTTCGCGCCATGCCACATCGACAAGACGTTCAGTTTCCGTACTATTCGCAATATTTTTACAGTCAAGACGATGTACCATCACGCCGCGCCCACGTGTGATGTAACCGATAATGTCGTCTCCCGGCACTGGGTTGCAGCAGCGAGCGACCGTTGTCAGCAAACCACTAACGCCCATGATGTCAATGCCATGTGTGGCGTCATCGACAACCATGGGGGCGGACTTTTGTCTTCTACGACCTGTCTCATGCTGTTTTTTGCTGGCGCGTTCGTTTTCTTGTTCTTGTTGGAGAATCCGGTTAGCTATTTGTGCCGTGTTAATCTCCCCACCGCCGACAGCAGCAAGAAAATCATCCACCTTGTCATAATTGAATAAAGCCGCAATCGAATCGAAAGTCATGCTGTCGTTGACCCCAAGTCGGCGCACCTCACGCTCTAGCACATGCCGTCCATCACTGATGTGTTGCTCACGATTGAGTTTGCGAAACCAGACCCGAATCTTGGAGCGTGCGCGTCCCGTTTTCACATATCCCAGATGTGGATTCAACCAATCAAGACTGGGACCACCGCGTTTTGACGTCAGTATCGACACTTGGTCGCCCATTTTGAGTTGATAATTGAGGTTGACAATTTTACCGTTGACTTTCGCACCTCGACAGCGATGACCGATTTCAGTATGAATATGGTATGCAAAATCAATCGGTGTCGCGCCTACAGGGAGGTCGATAATATCGCCTTTCGGTGTGAAGACATAAACTCGATCTTGAAAAACATCTGCCTTGAGTGTGTCGACAAATTCCTCGGCATCCGAGTCTACCTCGTCATCAGAACCGGCGTGCAACAATTGGCGAAAATAAGCGATACGTTTTTCAAAGGCTTCGTCTTTGCTTTTGCGGTTCTCTTTGTATCGCCAATGCGCCGCGATTCCATATTCGGCATGACGGTGCATTTCTTCAGTACGAATTTGTACTTCAATTGTTTTGCCCTTGCCATCGACGACTGCGGTGTGCAAACTTTGATAGAAATTGTCTTTTGGGCTGGCGATATAATCATCAAATTCATTGGGGATAGGACGCCATAAATCATGGACAATGCCAAGCACTTGATAACATTCTATCTTGTTGTCGACAATGACACGCAGCGCTCGCACATCGTAAACTTGATCGAGTGGAATTTGTTTGCGTTGCATTTTCTTGTAAATGCTATAGATGTGTTTTGGGCGCCCGGTTATTCGAGCGTTAATATTATTCTTATTCAATGCTTCTCGTAATGTCGCAATCACCTCGTTGACATACGCCTCTCGCGTTGCTTGGCGTTCATTGAGGTTATTCAATATCGTTCGATACGCTTCAGGATTCAAATAGCGAAAGCTCAAATCCTCCAATTCCCATTTGATTTGCCAAATTCCAAGCCTATTTGCAAGCGGGGCATAGATGTCGAGTGTTTCTTGCGCCTTTTCAATTTGTTTTTCTCGCGACAGATACCCAAGCGTTCGCATGTTGTGTAGACGGTCGGCCAATTTCACTAGAACGACCCGTACATCATCATCCATTGCTAACAACATTTTACGAATCGATTCCAACCCAGCATCAGGATTTCGCGCACCTTTAACAGGTTGGGACGAGAATGGCAACTTCTTGAGTTTGGTGACGCCATCGACCATCGCTGCAATGGTGTCGTTGAATTCATCTCTCAATTCTTCGATTGTCACGTCGGTATCTTCAAGGACATCGTGCAATAAAGCTGCTGCCAATGTTTCGGCGTCAAGATTCATTTCTGCAAGGGTGTGGGCTACCGCAACACAATGCGTGAAATATGGCTCGCCGGATTTGCGCTTTTGGCCTTCGTGTGCTTTTTCTGCCCGGCTATAGGCACGTTGAATTAAATCACGCTCGTGAGGGCTAAAGTCTGGGGTCAATTCAAGGAGGGTTTGAATGTCCATAAGTTATGCAATGGCTCTTTATGTATTGCACAATACACATTAGATTTAACGGGCATTGTACACCTTTTTCTTGAATGTGCCACATAACTCTAACGAGAACCTAACCCAATATTCTGTTGTGTTGTCATGCTATAATGCTTGGCATGCTTTCTTTGCTCCGGCTTATTATTTTGGAGTTATGCTATTGACTGATTTGCTCAATGTTGATGATGCTATTGAACGCATTCTCGCCGCAGTAACGACGTTGCCCGCCGAGCGTGTGCCGCTTACAACCGCGCTCCATCGGGTGTTGACTCATTCGATATATTCGGATATTAATCTGCCGCCATTTGCCAATTCGAGTATGGATGGCTATGCTGTTCGTGCCGCCGATGTCTCTGCTGCAAATGCAAATACGCCGGTGACTCTGCGAGTTGTGGCAGACATCCCGGCAGGTAGCGCTCCAACAACTGTTATTCAGAAGGGGGAAGCCGCCCGTATCATGACCGGGGCACCAATGCCTGAGGGTGCCGATGCTGTCGTGCCGGTTGAACAGACCGACAGCGATTGGCGCGATAGCGAAGAAGCAACTCTTCCTGAAACTGTGCAGATTTATCAAGCAGTGACCGCCGGGGATTATGTGCGACCGGTCGGCGAAAATGTTCGAGAGGGGCAACAAATTCTTGATGCTGGGACGATTATCCGCCCCCAAGATATAGGGATGCTGGCAGCACTTGGGGTAGGGCAAGTGGATGTAGTGCGCCGCCCGCGTGTTGCGATCATCAGCACTGGCGATGAACTCGTCGATGTTGATATGCCCCTCACACCCGGCAAAATACGCGACAGCAATAGTTACACAATTGCCGCGCTTGCGATGCAATATGATGCTGATGCGATTCGTTTGCCAATAGCCGGCGATACCTTGGATGAAGTGCGTGAATGCTTTCAGCAGGCGTTAGAAAGCAACCCAGACGTCATCATCAGTTCGGCAGGGGTTTCGGTCGGGACGTTTGATGTTGTCCGCACCGTGCTTAATGAGTTAGGAGAAGTCAACTTTTGGCGTGTGAATCTTCGACCGGGCAAACCGCTTGCTTTTGGCAATTTGCAGAAGCGGCCATTTTTTGGTTTGCCGGGCAATCCAGTGTCGGTCATGGTCACTTTTGATCTGTTCGTTCGCCCAGTATTGCTCAAACTAGCGGGCAAGCCGGCTACTGTCCCGATGGTGAAGGCTGCGACGGCTGTGGCGATGGACTCTGATGGTCGGCGCAGTTACATTCGCGTGAAGCTGGTGAAAGATGGCGACCGACTCATTGCACAAACAACCGGGACGCAGAGTTCAGGCGCGTTGATGTCGATGGTGATGGCAGATGGGTTGCTGATCATTCCTGAAGGCATGACTCATGTTCCTGCCGGAACTGAGTTGCCCGTCCGTCTTTTGCGCGACGTGATCGCAGAAAATTAAAAAAACCGCGCGAGGCGGTTATAGGTATCACTCGTTCTACGACGGGCGTTGTGCAAGTGGTTCGACTTTGTGACCTGTTAGCTGTCCGATTGTTGATGCCGCAAAGTGCGGGTAAGGATGTCTTCTAATTCGTCGGATGAGGCTTTGCGTTTTTTGTTCTCTTTTGATTGGGCTTTTGCCTCTTCCTCGTCATCATCTCGCGCTGCCATCGCTTTGCGCAGAGCCAGCTCCATCGCAGTGAGGGGGGCTTCCTCTTCCTCGTCATCCTCATCGAATGATTGGACGATTTCGGGTTCGCTCTTCAGGCTCAAGTCGATCCGTTGTTGCCTACGATTGAGGCGAATAATTCGTGCTTCAACTTCGCTGCCAAGACTGACGATGTCGCTCGGTGAGTTGACATATCCATCAGCTAATTCGGACACATGAATCATACCTGCGCGTTCTGTACCGATGTCAACGAATACACCGTAATCTTCGATGCGAATCACTTTACCGGTGACAGTCATTCCTTCCGAGAGATTGTCCAAAGCAACGGCTGGCGGTTTTTCTAGCGAGAGTGCAACACGTCCAGAATCTTTATCGACCCGGAAAATATAAGCCGTCACTTCATCGCCGACATTAACCGCATCTTCTGCGTTGCGAATATCTGCGCCCATTTGCGAGATATGCAGCAACGCATTCTGCCCAATGCCAATATCGACAAAGGCACCGAATAATTCAACATTCTTGACGATACCTTTAACTTCTGTCCCCACACTGAGTTCATCGATTGAACTCGGTGTGGTTGATACGGTATCTTCGCTCATAATAAAGCCTCCATTATTCAATTGTGTGCCGATACACAATTGTATTGATGATCTTGATTAATTGTCGTCCGGTGTCGGTGTGAGGGTGACACTCGGCGTGATTTCAAATTCAGCGACATCTTCGTCCGGCGTATAAACCGAGTACGGTTGCAAGCCTTCCCATTCATGCAAGAAGCTGGTTTGTAATAGCAATGCTGCATCCTCAGGTTTCAAATACAGCGCTCCAACAATTTCACTGCTTTCGCTCAATACGCCCGTTTCTGCCCCTGCGACGAACGCATAAACCACTGTGGATAAATCTTCGTAAATTAGGATCATCACCGCTTGGTCTGCACTGACGTCGGATGCCGTGACGTAATTCGGTTCACCAATTGCGTCGATGATGTCGCCCATCGTCATCTCTGGCGCGAATTGTAACAGAATACGGTCAACCGTATCGCCACTATCGCTTGCTATCACACAGCAGACATCACCATCGTCGCCTTCCTGCCATGCAAGTTGGATGGTATCGCTATTTGAGTCGGTTTGCACGTCAAAATTCGTGAAGGCTGTGTTATCTTCAATGATCGTCTGGGCATCGCGCCAACTGGTCTCACCCGGTACGATGTTATTCCAACACGGTGCTTGACACGGCTCACCGGTTATCAAGCTGGTGTCGTGAAGTAAGTTGTCATTACGGATTTGTGGCGTGGGCACACAAGCCACAATAAGAAAAACCAGGGCACTAAGCCCCGGAAGTAGCCAGCGATGATTCATTTAGACCGCTTTTCAATAAAATACGCTATTTGTGGCACGATTGAACTAACCTAAACTGGCGAACGTCAGATTATAGGTGCCTGTTGTTGCACCAAACCTTCCGCCAAAATGCGTGGCAATAATAATATACTGCCCATTCTCTGGCAAGGTGAGATTGCCGATTAAAGCGTTTGCATCTTCGCCGATGATGACGTCGTCGTTCTGTGCAATTTCAAGACCGCTCGGTGCAATCAAGAATAACGTTGGGTCGAGATTACCTGCGGTTGTTTGCATACTGATATTGACGGTGCTACCTGCTTGCCCTTCAAATGAATACAGATCGAATTTTTTATCCTGTGTAATGCTGCTGGCGACTGTTTCGCCGCTTGTGATTGGTCGGGCAAGCGGGATTTGTGTCTGGTATTCGACGATGCTACTCGTCAATACATCGTTCGTGCCGATAAAACCACCTTCGCCAGCGCGTACCTGCCCCGTGACATCAATCATAAAATTGGTGACATAACGTTGGCCGGGGAAGGGCTGAACCGAAGTTGCAATCACTGGATTCTCATTGACAAGCACATTCAGAGTAAATGTGACGGGTCGTGTATCTTGGCAAGTATCTTGATACCAGACTTCGACCTCGAAGGCGCCGGCTGGTAAGCGACCTTGCGGCCAAAAGATGTACGATACCGGGCGTGTCGCCGAGGGTACGCAATTGGCGTTGCCGTTGGCCGCAAGTTGCGCACCGCTGAGGCTTGCTGGGTTGTCGTCGAAGACGACTTCGCCGGACGGGTCTCTCACCAGTAATTGCAAGTCTGCATTTGTGTCCCACAACAAGCTGATTTCAATTGCGCCATCTGGCAAATTGAGGGCGATCAAATCTTGCGATAATTCAACAGTCGCCCCGGTTAGCGTGAGTTCGAAGTTGCCTTGTGTGCCGCCGACAGTCTGCCCGTAACGAGTGGCGACAATTGTGTATGTCCCCGCCGTCACGAGTGGGCGATTAGGTATCGACGAATTGGTAATATCGTCCGCAAGATCATCATTGCTATCGATGATATTGCCATTTGGATCGAGCAAAATAAGTTGTGTATCGAGATTGCCGAGTGTTGCATTCATATTGATGGTTACAATATCGTTGGCATTGGCTGTGAACGCAAATGTTTGGAACGGCTGGTTATTTGTAATCACCCCGGAAACGGGCGTGTTGCGTTCAATCGGCGTAGCCGCAGCGAGCAACTCATTGACTGGGCCAGGTAACACGTCGGAATTGATTCCGCTTGGGCCAGTTGTCACCGTGCCATCCGGGCCGATAATCACACTGCCGATGTAAACTTGCCCGGGTTGCAGTGTGGCCGTCAACGGAGCAAGCGCATTGCCATCAATTGTTGCATTGACGGTGATGTCAACTGTTTCGGGGCTGTCGCATTGATCTTCGTAATAAACCAGAATCTCGTAACTGCCGGTTGGTACCGCACCAGCAGGCCATTGAATTTGCTCGGCTGCGCCGGTCGTTGTGGCTTCGCACCCACCGTTGACATTCGGGCTGATGAAGCTACCCCCGCTTGCCGTCAGCGGGAGATTCCAGAAGACGCTACCACCGACCGGGTCACGCACTTCGAGATTCAAATCAGCGGTTGTATTCCAGTTGAGCGCGAATTGCAGCCCCGCAGACGTGAGCACATTGCTGGGCGGGACGAAGCCATCCGTCAATTCGGTTGCGGCGGTAGGTGCGGCGACGGTCTCAGGTGTTGACACGACCACACCAACTGCTGGGGCGGGTGTTGCCACAATGTCTGTATCGAGAACTAGGCTGAATTCGCCTTGTGCGAAGGCGCCTGCACCGGCGGCTGGCAAGACTGTCACGAAATAATTATCATCTTGCGGTAGGACAACGTCGGACAGGCTAATGGTGCCTGCACCAGTTGTGTCACGAATTTGGCTGAGCGCCTGCCCTTGTGAATTGGTTAAAAGTAGGGCGAGTGGTAACCCCACCACATCGGTATTTGCAGTCAGGTCAACAGTTTGTCCTGTCGCCCCTCTGAATGTATAAACTTGAGCGACATTGTTGGCATCAAGTATGCCCGATACGGCTGTTCCCGGCGTAAGGACACGGGAAGTTGTATCCTGAGCGAATGTGGCGGCCATTGAGAGTACCCATACGATACCTGCAAAAAGAAACACCCGCACAGTTTTTGTCGCCAGTTGAGCGAACGACATCATGAACCCTCCTGCAAATGAGAATGTCTACCGCATTGAAATCAAAAATGCTGCGTTAGTGTAGCCCAATCATCATACAAACGCCACACCCGTTTATGTGTCGTCATCAATCTCGCTAACGACTGCTTGCGGTGTCGCAACTTCTTCCGGCGCAAGTTCGACGAAGGTTGTCATACCTTCTTGGACATCGACAACTTTTGTGATTCGCTTGCCACCAATCGTCGTAATCACTTCGTAACGTCCGACTGGGAGGTCGGCCACGACAAAATTTTCTTGCCATTCTGGATCCGGATTGACGTCAAAACCAGTATCGGCGAAGATGTATGTTGTCGTCGCGTCTGCAACCAATCCAGTGCGCCAGTCTCGTATCGTGACCACATGGTCTTCCATCAAGTTCTCGTTGAAGTCGACAACGCGCCCGGCGATGACCCCGTGCCCGACATACGGCACCATCCACAACAAAGGGTTGACGGTTTGCGCATACGCATTGCCACCAAGCCGAACTTCAAAATGTAGATGTGGCCCGCTGACACGACCGCTTTGGCCGACAAGCCCGATTGCATCCCCCGCGTTAACTTGTTGCCCTCGTTCTACCAAGACACCCGATAGATGAGCATACAATGTGTAGAGCGGTTGCCCACGATAACCGAAATCGTGGCTCTACACATTGTATGCTCATCTATCGGGCGTCTTGGTAGAACGAGGGCAACAAGTTAACGCGGGGGATGCAATCGGGCTTGTCGGGCAAAGCGGTCG
>RFIA01000392.1 GCA_003695675.1 Chloroflexota bacterium | reverse complement strand
TGGAAGAATCCCATCAGCCAAATCTATCTCCCCTATATTTTGGAGCGTTTCGGCGACGACATGAAATATATTCAGGTTATACGGCATGGCCTCGACATGGCCTACAGTCGCAATCAAGGACAACAATATCGCTGGGCAAAACATTTCAATGTGCCGGCACTGAGCGCCTCTTCTGACGAGATTAGCCCCAACATGTCGTTACAATATTGGATTGAAGCCAACCGGCAAACAATCGCCCTCGCGAGTGAACGGCTTGGCGACCGCTTCTTAATCATACGCTTCGACGATATGGTCACCAATCCGCAGAAGACGGTGGACGAATTATTGGCATTTCTCGATATTGAGACGATTGACCAAGATTTGAAGGCCAAACTGATCGCCATGCCGCGTGCGCCGCGTTCGTTGTGGCGTTATAAACAACACGACCTCAGCATCTTCACAGCAGAGGAAATTGAAGCTGTTCGTGCGCTTGGCTTCGCTGTTGAAAGTGAGCAGCTTTAACCCTGCCCGATGACCACTTTTATCCGCTCGCTCATTCATAGACTTTCTCCTCTTATCGAGCGTATCCGCGAAGATGAGAATTTAGTTCGGCTCATTCAACATTCGGGGCTGCTGTATGCAAGCGGTATCATCACCATCGGTTTGACGTTCGCCCAACAAATCAGCACGGCGAGCTTGCTTGGCGCAGCAGATTTTGGTCGTTTCGCCGCCGTTATGAGCAGCCGTTTGCTGATTCAATTGTTGGTCAGCTTTCGCACATTGGACGCCAGCACAAAATTTCTGGCGCAGTCCCTAGACGATCATGATGATGCTGAAGCCGCCAATGTTGCACAAACGATGAGCTGGTATGTTTTGATTGATGTTGTCGCCGGTATGATCGGCGTTTTGCTGATGCTGCTCCTCGCCGGGCCAATTGCGACGCATCTTCTCGACGCGCCGGACACCTTGTTTTTGGTGCAACTCGTGGCTTTGACGATTCCCTTCCGGCTGATTGCGTTGGGTGTGCCCAATGGGATGCTGCGATTGTACGACCATTTTGGGTTGCTTTCCGCGAAATCAGTTGCATTTGCATTGGTTCGCTTAATCTTGATTACGGGCGCGGCGGTGCTTGGGTTTGGGTTGTTCGGTGTGATTGTCGGGGCGATAGTGGCCGAAATTTTCCATGCGGCGATGATGTTGGTATTGATGGCCGTCACATGGCGACAGCATCGCCCGAACATTCGTCTCTTTCAATTCGGTTCCAGCGTTTATCTCCTTGAGCATATTAAATTGATGGGCAATCTATGGCTTAACGGCACAGTCAACGCCATCCAACGCGAAACGCTGATACCCATTCTCGCGTTACTCGCTTCACCCGCCGATGTCGGTGTCTTTCGGATCGGGTTGGACACGGCTCTTTTAATCCGCCGTTTGATCGATCCAATTTTGATCGCCCTTCAGCCCAAAATATTATCGATATATGAACAGGCCTCGCGCGAAGAATTCCTCAACTTTATCAAGCGTTCGACGATATTGTTGACGTTCCTCGTCTCGCCCATCACACTAGGGATGATTATCGTCGGGCCTTTCGTGTTGCCGCATCTGTTGGGCGATGAATTCGCTGGCGCGGCAGAAATTACGGCTATTTTGGCGCTGGCGATTGGTCTCGAAGCCGTCTTTTCGTGGTTGTGGGTCGCTATGGTGGCCGTCAATCGTATCGCATGGGACAATGCCGCCGTCACACTGCGCGTCATATTGACCGTCGGCGGGCTGCTGCTTATCGTGCCCACGCAGGAGGCGCTTGGTGCCGCCATTGTTCGCGGTGCGGTCGGGATTGTGATTATCGTCCTTCGCTTCATGCTTTTCTGGTATGCCATCCGCCTCGAAGACGAAACCGCCTCGTCTGAAGTCGTCCTCGAAAGCGAAGCATGATGTTGTGGTCAATTATAATTTAACCGAGTTAAATCGTTTCGTTTTTTCTTAGCGATCTTTGCGGCTTTGGCAGTTGAATATCGTTCTATTCCCTCAAAACGCATGATTCTGCACGAAGTTGACAATCGTCACATTTTGGCTGCACAACTCACTCGTGACGACGGTCAGTTCGTCGGAAAGCGGGGCGCCTTGCGGACTGAGGAGTTGCAGCGTATACGGTTTTCGTTGGGGCACACCGTTGAGGAATAATTCGTAACTGCCGGGCCCGAATGACGCAATCGTCCCGCTCGTGACGATCTCGTCAATATCCTCACCGATGATGTGAATGCCGAAGCCGTTGAGAGGTCTTCCGTCGAGGTCGGTCACCGACCCGGCAATGCTCGACCAATTGCAACCCTGTCCGTTGCCATTCGGCGCATAAATCACGCCGTTGTCCGCAAGTGTGAACGGAAACGGCGCTGGTGTGAATGTCGCCGACGGTGCGAATTCCGTCAGCGCGAGGACGGGTAACGGTGTGAATGTCTCGGTCGGGGTGGGCGAGGGGGTATCGGTCGGCAATGGCGTTTGTGTGATGACGATGGGCGTGGGGGTGTCGGGCGGTAATGGATTGATACTCGAAAAGGGGTTTAGCCAAATGACGGCAAACAACGCGATGATGCCAATTGTCCCTAAGAGAAAAAAGATCGTCAGCACATTGTGCAAAAAGTGCGAATGGCGCTGTGATTGAGCTGCTGCCGTCTGCGCTTTGACGACCGACGGGCGTTGAATCGCCGCCGGGTTAATGGGTGGGAAGCGCTCGGCATCATCCGCTATGGCGACAGTGGTGGTCGGTTGCTCCTCTTCTTCGTCGATCAATGCTTCGAGTGGGTATTCATCTGGCGCGAGAGGCGGTGCATCTTCGGCCTCATCGCTGCTGGTTGTGTCTGCTGCGGCATCTTCCGGCGCTGAGTCGGGCGCAGATTGTGGGACGGGTTCTGGCGGCGCAAAACGCAAATCATCATCGGGTGGGAACAACGACCCGGTTTCGATTTTGCGTTTGCGATCTTTTTTCGTGACGCGGCGCACCGCTTTCGCCGAACGTTTTTTGCTGTCGTCTTGCTCGCTCATCGCCAGATTGCCAATACAGAATTGTTATGACAGATCATCAAAACGGACGCTCTTGAACAAACCGAACCAGCGCGAGATTGGCCGCACAGTCTTGCGGGAATTGCACCGTAATGGGTTGAGAGACGGGTGTGCCCCCGGCCGACCGCAATTCGACGAGATAGGTTAGGTTGTTGATTTGATTGTCCACCCGAACTTCCCAGCCGGAATTTTGTCCATAGAGCGAATTGCTGCCGGTGGGTGTTGTTTGGTCGAAGCGCCCATCGGGTGTGAAGACGTGGATTTGCATTCCCCGAATTTCGAGACCATCTAGGCCGAAGACTTGCCCGCCGATACCCTGCCACGCGCAACCGGCGCTGTTGGCGAAGTTACTCGTGAAAATGACTTGATTGTCGCGCAAGGCGAAGGGGAATGGTGAAATTGTCGGTGTGAAAGTTGGGGTCGGCCCCGTGGGGGTTGGCGTCGGCGTGAAGGTCGGGCTGACGGATGGTGTTGGTGTATCGGTCGGTGTTGACGTTGGGCCGGGCGTGTCGGTGATGGTGGCTGTCGGCTGTGTTGGTGGTGGCGGCGAAGTCGGCGTCGGCGTGTCGGACGGCGTGAAGGTCAGCGTCGGTGTCAAAGTATCCGTTGGTGTGGGGGTATTCGTCGCTGTGGAACTTGGCGTCAATGTTGGCAAAACTTCAAGCGTCGGCAGGACGGCCGCGGGCGATGTGTCTTCAACGGGGTCACCGGCGAGTCGAATGACGACGAAGAGAATCCACACAACGCCCGCCACAAAGAAGAATAGCGCGATGAGATTGAAGATGGATCCTGATGATGAACCGGATGATTGTGTCCCCATATTTTCTGATAGCCCCCGCTATGTCGAGATTTTCTTGGTGTTCTTGGCAGTTCCCATCATTTATTAGTCATGTTCACGATTTGACAAATAATCGCCTAAATGAAGCGTTCAATTGTTGCGTTCTGTAGCTGCTGCTGCAACCAATTTTCAAATCGAAGTTGTGCGAGATTGGCCTGACGTTCCGGCGTGAGCGGACGCAGCCCAACTTCTAATGTTTGAATGATGTGAAATCCCAAGCGCGTGGCGACCGGCCCAGCGATTTGCCCCGGTTCAAGCGAGAATGCAGTCGAGGCTAGCAACGGCTCCAACAATTCTTCTTGCGCAAACCAACCGAGATCGCCGCCTTGTTCGCGAGTCGTCACATCATTCGAGAGCGTCGCCGCGAGTGCGGCGAAGTCCTCGCCATTGCGCAGCCGTTCCATGATGGCGTTGGCTTCGTCTTGTGTATTGACGAGAATATGCCGCGCGTGGACTTGCTGCACCTCGTCGCCGATGCTGCCGATGACGAGATCGCGCATTTGATGGGTGATGAGTTGCATACGCAGCCCCTCGCGAAATTCTGCGTCGCTATACTCATTTTGCGCCAACCATTGCTGAAAGCTGTCGGTATCGCCCGCATTTTCGACGTAGAATTGATATTCTTCGTTCACGGTAGCGTCATCGACCGTGATTTGCTGCGCGGCGGCGGCTTGCACAATCAATTCTTGTTCGATGAGTGTGTCGAGTACCGAGGCCTCTAATGTCCTCGCGTCCGAGGCTTCGGCTTCAAAACTGCTGCGAGCGATGGCGCGGTCTAAATCATTTCGTGTGATCTCCACCCCGTTGACACGCGCCACAATTTGGACGCCGTCGGCGTTGACGGGAATCGTGTTCGTTGTGTTGGCAGGGTCATTCGCACTGTCATCGACAGCCTGTGCCTGATTATTGTCAACGGCTGGCGCGGCGACGCTGTCAGCCGAATCCGCATTGGAACTGCACGCGGCAGCGATGAATATCATCAAAAATAACAGTGAACGATATGATTTAATAGTCACCTTCAACACAATTTCTCCGTCAACGTTGTTCATGGGTATGCAAAGACACATTATCCTATCAGGCGCATTTTGTCGCAAGTTCAAGATTGTGTTGATTTTGCATGGCAGAGACGCGATGATGGGTGACGCTACGACGTTGTTAGTGTCAGCCGTGCGCCCAATGTTTTCGCCTTGTCGAGAACGCCGGTTGTGTCGCCACTTGTCTTGAACGCCGCGGCGAAGGGCGTCGGCCCGCGTGCATCAAGCGATGCTTTGAGCGGACTCGTATCATCTGTCGGCGCGAGATAATCAATCGTGTGCGGGCCAATGTTGTAACGCAGACCACGTCCTTTGAGCGCGTCGTTGGTGATGGCCTCGCCCTCGTTGTTGAGGACGCGCCGATACCACGTTTGCAGCGTCTTGGTCTCGGGCACAGCGATGACCAAATTATCGATGCCGGTGACGCCGTTTGGTTGTGTCGTCTCGCTTGGGACGCGCTCATCGCGTGGGGTGACATCTTCGATGATGAAAGGAGCAACGCCTTGAAGCGGTTCGAGGATGCGCCCCGTCACCCATTTGATGTGATAGCCGTCAGGCCGGGCGCGGCCTCCATCGCGCCGTTCAGTCTGTGTGACGCCACCATCGCGAAAGGCGTGCAAGTCGCCGTCAAGGTCGTCGGTGCGCATACAATAATCGATGAGACCGCCGCCATTTTGCAACAGACGATACCAACGCACATCGGGACTCGGTTCGCGCCACGCGATGAGTTCGATGTACGCGCCATCGGCAAAACTGATGAGCGCGTTGTGTGAGCCGGTTGGGTGTTCACCGCCAACGATGACATGAAAGCCGAGTTCGCGATAATTTGCCATCGCTTCGTCGAGGTCATGCACAGCGATGACGATGTGGTCGATGCCGGTTAGCATAAGGTGTCTCCATATATTATTGGATTGTCAAAATGTAGGGGCACACATGCTGTGCCCTTACAGTATTGTCTCAGTGGTTTGAAGTCCTAATGCGCGACTGAAGACAGCGCATCCTCAAAAGTTGCCAGCGCTTCGTCAATCTGCGCTTCGTTGACGATGAGCGGCGGAATCCAGCGGATGACATTGCCGAATGTGCCGCACGTCAGCAGCAGCAACTTGCGGTCGATACACGCGCTGAGTGTCGCCTTGGCGATGTCGGCATCGGGTTCGCCATTCGATGTGAATTCAGTCGCGACCATCAGGCCGCGTCCGCGCACATCGCCGATGACCGGGCAGCGTTGTTGAATATCGCGCAAGCCTCGCAACAAGCGGTCGCCCATCACCCGCGCATTATCCGCTAGATTTTCATCGCGCATGACTTGCACCGTGGCGACGGCAGCGGCCGCCGCGAATCCATTGCCACCGTATGTCCCGCCATGTGTGCCCGTCCGCCATTTGCTCATCAACACCTCGGATGCTGCAATCGCCGAAATCGGCAGGCCGCTGCCGAGACCTTTCGCCATGACGATGATGTCCGGTACGATGCCCGCATGTTGGTATGCGAACATCTTGCCCGTGCGCCCAAAACCGGATTGCACTTCGTCCGCGATGAACAAGATGCCGTGCTGCTCACACCGTGCTTTGAGTTCGCGTATGAAGCGGTCGGGCGCGGGGACGTAACCGCCTTCACCGAGCACAGGCTCAATCACAACGGCGGCGGTTTCATCCGGCGCAGTGACGCTTTTGAGCAATGTGTCGAATTCGCGCAGGCAGTAGTCCACCGCCTCGTCTTCGCTCATGCGCATGTAATAATGATAGGGAAACGGCGCCGTGACGACACCGCCCGGCAATGGTTGATAACCGACGCGATAGACCGTCTTCGCCGTCGTCATCGCCATCGTTTGCGCGGTGCGGCCATGAAAGCTGCCTTGAAAGACGATCACATTTTGCCGACCGGTGGCGTGTTTCGCCAGCTTGACCGCACCCTCAATCGCCTCGGCGCCGCTGTTTGAGAAGAAGAAGCGATTGATAGATGGCGGCGTGATGTCGTTGAGCGCTGCGGCCAGCTCAAGCGTCGAACGCGGCACGACGATGTTGACCTGCCCGTGCAGCATGGTCTCGGCTTGTCGCTTGACGGCCTCGACGACACGCGGGTGACAATGCCCGGTGTTCGTCACGCCGATGCCGCTTGTGAAGTCTGCGTAGCGTGTGCCATCGCTGTCGTAAATGTAAATCCCTTCGGCGCGTTCGGGGACGATTTCCGTCAGGTGCGTCCAAACGGGGGCGAGCAGTTCAAACGAATCAGTTGCCATAATGTTGAGCCTTTACGACTAACATGCAAAGAAATGCTATGACTTATGGCGTCGATTATAACGGTTGAATGAGGCTTATTCCAGCATTTGCGGCTTTGCTTACTAGCAATATGATGGTATGGTTATATCAACGACACGAAGCATCGTGGCCGCAAGTCGTTTGTCGTTTGAGGAAAGGCGAATATGCCATGTACACACGGATCATCCCATCGGGTATTGAGGTGACCCGCTTTTTACTCCACTAGCGGATTCGTCTTGCCGCGCCCCACCCCATGACATTTTGACAACGCAATACATAACCAACGTCATCTCGGCGGATGGCATTCTTCGATTCGCCGGTGAGGAATTCGCGCATTGCGTGGTACAATCCTGCGATGCGATTATTGATCTGATTATATCCGCATCTTCTCCAGTCTCTCATCATCAAGGAATGACTCACAATTGCGTGTGTCATTCACCCGCCTCGCGTGCGGGGGAGGCTAGGGGGTGGGGTTTGAGATAAGGGGCGAAGACAACAACTTATGAGTGACACATACAATCCTGAGAAAATTGAAACCAAATGGCAGCAACGTTGGGAAGAAGACGGCTTATATCGGGCGAAAGTCGATTGGAGCAAGCCGAAATTTTACGCGCTGACGATGCTGCCGTATCCGAGTGGCGACTTGCACATCGGCCATTGGTACGCCATGACGCCGTCGGATGCGCGGGCGCGATACATGCGCATGAAGGGCTACAATGTGCTGTTCCCGATGGGCTTCGATGCGTTCGGTTTACCGGCTGAGAACGCCGCCATCCAACGCAACATTCATCCGTGGAAATGGACATACAGCAACATCGAACGGATGCGCCAACAACTGCGCAGCATGGGCGCGATGTTCGACTGGGAGCGTGAAGTCGTCAGTTGTATGCCGGAATATTATAAATGGACGCAGTGGTTCTTCAAGAAATTCTACGAACACGGCTTAGCCTATCGCAGCGAGGCGCTCGTCAATTGGTCGGAAACACTGCAAACCGTGCTGGCAAACGAACAGGTCATCGACGGCAAAGACGAACGCACTGGCCAACCGGTCGTTCAAAAGATGATGGCGCAGTGGTTCTTCAAAATCACTGCGTATGCCGACGAGTTGCTCAACTTCGATAAAATCGATTGGCCCGACCCGATTCGCATCATGCAGACGAATTGGATTGGTCGCAGTGAAGGCGCGAATGTCGTCTTCAAAACCGAACACGGCGACGCCATCGAAGTCTACACGACGCGACCGGATACGTTGTGGGGCGCGACGTTCATGGTGCTCGCACCAGAGCATCCATTGGTCGAGAAGGTCACAACCGACGCGCAACGCGCCGCAGTCGAGGCGTATATTGAACAAGCGGCGACACGAACTGAGGTCGAACGCACGGCTGAAAATCGTGAGAAAACCGGCGTCTTCACCGGCGGGTATGCCATCAATCCGGTTACCGAGAAGCGCATCCCGATATGGATTGCGGATTACGTGATGATTACGTATGGCAGCGGGGCGATTATGGCTGTGCCGTATGGTGACCAACGCGACTTTGAGTTCGCCCGCAAATATGATTTGGAGATTGTGCCGGTTGTGCAACCGGACGGCGCCGACAGTATCCCCGACGCCGATGCGCTAGAAATGGCGTATGATGGGCCGGGCACGATGGTCAATAGCGGGCCGATTGATGGCACAGTTCATAATGGGCAGAAGGGGCGCAGCAGCCCCGCAATTGCCGCGGCGATTGATTATCTCGAAGCGAACAACATCGGCGAAGAAGCAGTTAATTATCGCCTGCGCGATTGGTTGATTTCGCGGCAGCGTTATTGGGGCGCACCGATCCCGATGATACATCGGCAAGATGGCACTTACGAAGCCGTGCCCGACGACGAGTTGCCTGTGCTGTTGCCGGAAGATGTCGAATTCATGCCGACCGGTCAGAGTCCGTTGAAGTATCACGAAGGCTTCCGCAATGTCATCGACTCCGACGGCAACCCCGCCGAACGCGAGACCGATACGATGGACACCTTCATGTGTTCGTCGTGGTATTGGTATCGTTATCTGTCGCCACATTATGACGACGCCCCCTTCGACCCCGAAGAAGCAGCCTATTGGTTGCCGGTCGATACGTACACCGGCGGCGCAGAACATGCCGTCATGCACTTGTTGTATGCGCGTTTCTTTGCTAAGGCGATGCGCGATACCGGCATCTTCGACGATACGATTGCGGCCATGAAAGCACATGGACGTGACCCCGACGACCTGTTGGGTGAACCCATGATACAATTGCGCAATCAGGGGCAGGTGCTCGGTGAAGAACGCAGTGGCGATTTCATCCTCGTGTGGGGGCGCAAAGAGGGCAATAAACTGCTGGCCGACAAGGTGCAGGTGGTTGACCGTGACGACCCGCCGGAAGTTAGCGCCGATTTGACGGGCGAAATCATGCGCCGTACTGAAAACATTCTGACGGTCAAACAGTTGGATGGTTCATCAGCAATCGTCGAAGTGCTGCCGGACGCCGACGTCGAGATTCCCACCATTGAAGGCAAGAACAACGTCAATCAACTCAAGCATCATCTGGAAATTCAGCGCATGTCGAAGAGCAAAGGCAACGTCGTCAATCCCGATGAGTGGGTGGCGCGGCACGGGGCGGACTCGGTGCGGGCGTATCTGATGTTCGGTTTCGATTGGCAAAAAGGCGGCCCGTGGGACAGCAAAGGCATTCAGGGAGTCGTCCGATGGATTGACGATGTGTGGCATATCGTCATGGCTGGCCCGCCCGATGGCGACGGCACAGCAGAAGGCGAACGCACACTTGAACGGCGTTTGCATCAAACGATTGAGCGAGTCGGCGATGGCTTAGAGAATTTCAGCTTCAACACATCGATTGCTGCGTTGATGGCGCTGCGTAACGACCTGCGCACGGCGATTCGCAACGAGCAAATTGGCGCGACGGCATGGGGCGAAGCGATGCACATCATGCTGCGCTTGATGGCGCCATTCACACCGCACATCGCCGAAGAATTGTGGGAACGGTTGGGGCATGAGTACAGCGTTCACAATCAAGCATGGCCGGAATATGACGCGGAAAAAGCCGCCGAAGATACCGTTACGCTCGTGATTCAAATCAACGGCAAGGTGCGCGACCGCATCGAAGTCCCAGCCGACATCGACGAAGCAACAGCGACGAAACTCGCATTGGAAAGCGAAGCGGCGGAACGTTATCTCAACGGTGGCGAGCCGCGCCGCGTGATTTTCATCGCTGCGCGTAAGGGGCAAGAACCGAAAGTCAATATCGTCGTATGACCACTTATCCGATTTATGATGGCGATGTGCCCTATCTAACAACCGACCAAATGCGCGAAGTTGACCGCGCGATGATCGAAGATTATCACATCGAATTGATACAGATGATGGAGAACGCGGGGCGGAATCTGGCGCATTTGGCACGCGACCGTTTCTTCGATGGCGATGTGCGCGGCAGGTACATCGTCGTCCTCGCGGGGACGGGCGGCAATGGTGGCGGCGCGTTGGTTTGTGCGCGGCGCTTGCACAATTACGGCGCACAGGTACACATCGCCACAACTGCTTTGCCGGACACCTTCACGCCGATACCGGCGCATCAACTCGATATTGCGCGGCGCATGAATATCGCTACGTCGTTGGCCGTCGATGATGTGGCGCGTCTGCCGTCGGATGTTGCCCTCATCATCGATGGCATCATTGGCTACAGCCTCAAGGGTGCGCCGCGTGGCCTCGCCGCCGACTTGATTCGCTGGGCGAACGACTCACCCGCGCCAATCCTCGCTTTAGATGCGCCGTCGGGTGTCGATACGACGACGGGCACGGTATTCGACCCGGCCATCAAGGCGACGGCGACGATGACACTCGCATTACCAAAAGAGGGGTTACGTGCAGCAGGTGTTGACGCACAGATCGGCGAATTGTACCTCGCGGACATCAGCGTGCCGCCACAACTATATGCCGGGCCAGCACTCAATTTGCAAGTCGGCCCCATCTTCGCCCGAAACGATATTGTCCGCTTGCGATAAATGAAAATGTTTGAATCGCAAGGACACAGAAGACACAGAGAATTTTCTCCGTGTTGAATCGCCTCGTTTTTTCTTGGCGATCTTTGTGGTTGATCCGCTTATTTTCAGAGGAAATTAGAATTGAAAACCGTCGCGATAGACGACGACTTTGTGTTGTAGGTTGGTCGTGTAGTTTTGTAGTTCGCGTTCCATTTCTTTCCAACGCGGGCTGTTGAAAGCGTTCTGCACACTTTCCAGCTCTTCGGCGACAAACTCCACCTGTCGCATCGGGTAATCCCCATAGGCGATATGCCACGCAGCCAACATATACAATCCCATACGTTGCATAGCCGGGATGAACTCCCCCAAGACGTATTGATAATAGCCGTCCGTGGCTTCGGGACGAATATTATAATAGAGCAGCAGTTTGTAGCGTGGGATGATTTGTTCGGGTGACATAGACCATCCTTCTGTTTTCGACATTGTATCATGTTCGCTAATCAGCGCAAGGGATTAACTTCACGCTTGTATCGCTCGCCTGAATGCGGTAACGTTTTGTAGACATTGAGAAGGGATCATTGTTATCGATGGCGAACAATTTGCAACAACGACTTCATGACTTGCGTGACCGAATCGAGAGCCTGCCGGACGACGCCGGTGGCGAGGAAGTCATGGCGCTTGAAGCTGAAGCCAGAGCTTTGCTGACTGATGCCAAGAATACACCATACGAAGCCGATGCGCAGGATTTATTCGCTGAGCTAGCGCGTATTGGCAGCCCACAACAGCAAGCCGAAATCAGCGCCGACAGTCTCGCACGACGGGCGCGGATTCGCATCGAGATCGCGGCCAGCGATGACGATATTGACGAAGCGATTGACATCCTCGCCGAAGCCTTGACCATCGACAAGCACAACCGCGAAGTCATCAGCTTGTTGCAAGAGGCCGCTACTCACAGCCCGCAGGCAGCGCAACGAGTCGGCGATTTGTTCAATCGCTATCAAATCACCCCGCTTGAAGTCCCCGACTATACGCGAGACGATGCTGCCGATGACGATGAAATTCTCGATGACGATGAGCCTTTTCCGACGGCAGAGTCGGCATCGGTTGATTGGCGCACGACCACACAAGAGTATCCTGCGCGGTCAACGGCTCAAGTGGAGGCGAGTGGTAATGCCGATGACCTCGTGGCCGAAATTTCGCAAGCGTATTATGCCGGTGATTATCAGCTCACGGTTGACCTCGCCAATCGATTGTTGACGCAGGAGCCAAACAACAGCGCCGCGCTCGATTATCGGCAAAAAGCAGAAGATAATTTGATACGCGGTGTCGTCCCCGACCATCGGATTCCGTTCGATGCACGGGTCGCCTATAACCGCGCCAACTCGTTGGTGCGTGCCGGTAATTATGAGGAAGCCGAGCATTTGTATCGCGAAGCGCGAGACATCGCCGAACGTCATGGTATCTTAAGTTGGAAAGATGCCGAGCAAGCGCTGCTCGAAATTCAAGACCTCGCGTTGGCTCGTGAATTGCTCGCCGAGGGCGACCGCTTGATGGCGGCAGATAATTGGACGGAAGCGATTCGTAAATACGAAGGGGCGTTGCGCGTCGTCCCCAATGACCCACAAGCCGAAGAGCGTATCGAAACAGCACGCCGCATCCAACAAGACATTGACCAAGCCGCCGGTCGCTTGGCGACGATTAGCGGTTCGCTGGCCGACCAATCCGCGCAGTTACAGAGCATCTTCGGTTTGCTGGCGCGGGTGCGGCAACGGCTGCCGACGAGTCAACGTGTCGCCGCGTTGACCAACGAAGCGCAAAATAAAGTCAACGCCATCAAGACACAATTGAAAGATCAAGTGCAGGCGACGCTTGCCCGCGCCAACAGTTCAACCGCGATTGACCAACGCATCAACCTGACGTATGAGGCCTTGCAAGCGCTCGAACACGCCGTCGAACTCGACCCGTCGGACAGCGAACTCTCTGAGATGCTCATCGAGGCGCGGGCGTCTCATAGCGATATGGAACGTGCCCGGCAAATCATCGAACGCGCCGCCAGTTTGGTCGCGCAAAATTTCGACCATGAACTCGCGCAAGCACGCGGGATGTTGGCCGGTTTGCAAGAATATGCGCAGGATGACCGTTATCGCAATGTCGTCGGCGAATTGATGGCGCGGTATATCGAACGCGCCGAGGATGCGATTGCCGCGGGGAATCTGCGCGAGGCACAAGCATGGGCGGACACATTGCGCGAAGAACCGTTCCCGATTCTCGCCCGCCGCGCCGAGTTGCAACACATCGAAAACGGCATCGCGGCGCTGCGCAATCGCAATCGCACGCGCACCGCCGGTATTGCCGGGGTGATTATCGCCGTCATTTTCGTCGCGGTTGTGGCAACACGCCCGGCATGGTCGCCGGTATTGTTCCCACCGCCGACGCCAACCAATACCCCCACCTTCACACCGAGCGCAACCTTTACACCGAGCTTGACCTTCACGCCGAGCCTAACTTTCACGCCATCGAACACACCGACACCAACAGCGACGCCGACATATACCTTCACGCCATCGCCGACAGTGACGCCATCGTTCACCGTGACCGCATCGCTGACCCCATCGCACACGATTACGCCCACTCATACAGCGACCGTCACGCCGACCTTGACGCCGAGTATCACCCTGACGCCCACCGATACACCAACTGCGACGCCGACACAACCGATCCTCTGCCGTGTCTTCGTACAGGGGCTGAACGATGTCAATGTGCGCACTCGCCCGACAGTCTCATCGCGACGGCTCGGCGGGGTGCCGTCTGGCACGGCGATGAATGTCACCGCGCAAGAAATCGGCCCGAATGATGGGCGTATTTGGTATCGAATCGAAGTTGAAATCGACGAGTCGGAGATTCAAGGTTGGGTACGGTCGGACACCGTGGCGCAAATCACGAATTGTCCGCCGTTGCCATAGACGCTATCAAAATAAGACGGATTCAACCGCTAAGACGCCAAGTCCGCAAAGAAAAGCAAACGATTCAATGCAGATTGTAGGGGCGCGGTATACCGCTTAGGCATCAACTTAAGGATGAATGCTTTCCAACCTCCCCCCAACCCCCTCTCCACGTGCGGGGGCTAGGGGCGGGGTCAATTTTGCGGTTGAATCCGTTCTGTTTTCAAGAAGGCTGCCATCAGCCCTCGTAATATTTGTCGATCTTGTTGAGCGCGTTGTCGATGATGTCGAGACCTTCTTGTAACTGTTCGTCGTTCAGAATCAGCGGCGGGCAATTGAAAATCCAATTCCAACGGACAAAGGTGCTCATGCCATCGGCACGCAGCGACGACGCGACCGTCGCCATCGCCTCGGTCAACGGTTGATTCCACGCGCTCATCGGTTCGCGGGTCTCGCGATTCTTGACGATTTCAATCACCTGATGCAAACCCGTGCCGCGCACTTCACCGATGCACGGGTGCTGCTCGGCCAAATCGAGTAGACCTTGGCGCAATTTCTTGCCCATCTCGCGGGCGTTGTCGATCAAACCTTCATTGCGGTAGACTTCGATATTGGCAATCGCCGTCGCGCAGCCCAACGCATGAGAGCTATACGTCAAACCTGCCCACATCACATGATCGTCAAAGTAAGCGCCGATTTCTTCGCTGACAGTCGTCGCGCCGAGCGGCACATACCCACTCGTCAAGCCTTTCGCCATCGTCATGATGTCCACTTTCACATCGGGGTAATGATCGATGCCGAACCATTCACCGGTGCGCCCAAAACCGCTCATGACTTCATCGATTATCAACAAAATGCCATAACGGTCACAGATTTCGCGCAGCCGGGTGAAGAACGCCGCGCCCGGTTGGATGATGCCGCTTGAGCCGCTGTAGCCTTCCCACATAATTGCCGCGCAATTTTCCGGTCCTTCCATTTGGACGATTTCCTCAATCATATCGGCGATGGCGAGGTCGCCCTCCTCTTCGCTCAAACCGCGATAAACCGGGCTGCGATAGGCATACGGGTCGGGCAAGCGCACAATCCACGGCACGCCCGGTTCATTGGCGAGACGACGCGGGTCGCCGCCGGCGGTCATCGCGCCGAATGTCGCGCCATGATACGACCGATAGCGCGTCAAAATCTTTTGGCGACCGGTATACAGACGGGCGAGTTTCATCGCATTCTCGACAGCTTCAGCACCGGCGTTGGTGAAGAATGTTTTCTTGAGGCCGGGCGGCGTCACTTCTTCGAGCAAAGCGCCGAGTCGTCCACGCGCTTCGGTGGCAATGCCGGGATAGGCATACGTGACTTTGGCCGCTTGTTCTTGAATTGCTTTGATGACGTGTGGATGCCCATGCCCGACATTGACATTCATCAACTGCGACGACCAATCGATAAAACGCTTGTCGGCATGATCCCAAAAATAGACGCCTTCGGCCCGCGCCATCGTAATCGGATTCCAACTGCTTTGCGCCGCCCAACTGGCGAGCGTGTAATCTTTATTTTGTTGCACCACATCGGATAATGAAACCATTTTTGATCTCCTTCGTGTAACAAAGTTATTTTGCTATCCGTATTGTAAATCAAAAGTCCGGCGCAACACAGTCACCGGACTTATTCGTCTCTCGCCAAGAGCGCCAAGAAAAATCAAATATTCGACGCAGATTGTCCGGGCGACGCGGCGCATCGCCCCGACGCCAAGCCCTCACGAACGGATGCGGCAGATCGTGTTCTTACAATCATCTCGGTCTCCTCTGCGATGCAATATCTTGCTTGCGCGATTCTTGTCTGTTGGGCCGTTACATCACTGATATTGCAGTGGTGAGTGACCGGTGATGCTCGATTCTAATTTGTCGAGCGTCTCGACTTCTTCAACATTGTCATCAAAATAAATCCAATGCAATTTACCAACCTGCTGCAATACATCAACCTGTGTGAAGTTCGCCTCAGGCATCATGATGAAAATCACATTGCGGCCTGCACTCTGTGCCTTGAGAATGAACTGAATTAAATGTTCGACATCCCATCCTTTGAGACCGGCAGCCCCGATGAGAATACCAATCGAACGCACCTTTGGAATTTGCTTTTCGATAATGTCCTCATACCAACGCTCCGGCGGGGTATTTTTTGGGTCGTGCCACAGATGGATGCCGCGCCGAATTAATTGTGTCGCGAATTTTTTCAATTCTTTATGAACCGACATGTCGGCCTGATTGTATGCCAGAAAGATATCGTAATTTTCTGTATGGAGCTTGCCGCGCAATAACACATCGCGGCGGTCTTTGTTGCGATTCTGATTGGCTTGGCGATCCATATCCGCTATTCGTAAACGAACCGTATTGCGTTCTACATCGCTCAGCTCAGGCTCTTCAAGCGAAATCATCATGTGAGGATGCCCCTTTGCGGCGCATATCAGACATTCTAGCTCGGTAATATCATTTTTAATCAACATTTCTCGTTGGGTTTCTTCGACAGGATACCCACAGTGTACGCAGCGATGCTTTCGATGTCGCTCCACACTACCGGCTACAGCGCGTTCATTCAAATATTCGCCAACATATTTGTCGAGAAGGGCGCGAGACAATTTGCCCAACTTTTTGTCGAAGAAGAGATGCAGCGTGCCGCGCCCGTCCGATGTTTCCGAAATAGCAATCCCGCCTGAGCCATAAGTGATCTTGCTCTTCGTCTCGATATTCTCAATCTTAAATGTGACCATATTGCTATGCACAGGGTCTTCGATTTTGAAGAGTTTCGTCCGCGAAAGACGCACGACTAACGGCGCATAGATATTCATGACCGCGCCTTCAAAGTGATAGGTGATTTCAATATTGTTGAGCGTATCAATATTGGCTGCATCGGTCGTAAATTGCGAAGGGAAAACGAGGTCTTCCCCTGCGCGGAATGCAATCTCGTGCAGCAGTAAATCATCAACCGTTTCCAACAAGAAAAATTGCTCGACCGCTTTTTCTTGAATCTTGAAGTCTTCTGAAATATCCAATTCGCTATTCCAGATCGCTCGTTCAGAGATCGTCCCTAGCCCTTTTGGATTTTCCCCCGCTTTTTTGATGATGGCAGCGGCATACGCCCCCAATAATTCGGGCTGCATCAAGATCAACCCCTTGGAGAAAATGCGCACAATGCCTTGTGCTTCAAGGTGAGCGATGCAGGCTTCAAATTGTTGATAGAGGTCTGTAATGTCGTCGGGAGAGGGCGCCTCTTCTGTCTTGAGGAATTTCGCATACAATTCCTGCACATAAGCATTGGGGACATTGGACTCGTTCTTAACGGTCGTCAAAAACTTTTTGATAAATCCGAAAAGTTTTGTCGAACTGACGCGCGGGGTTTTGTTCCAATCAATCGAACTGTGAATCGCGTGTGTCAATTCCTTGATGCCTTGCCCGGTCGTCGCGCTCAACAAAAAATAATCGTCAAAGTGCATTTCAGCAATTTTATTGCGATACAGGGTGTGGTCTACGCGCTCGGCGCGGTCGATTTTGTTGACGACGAGCAATTTTTTCGCTTCTAAATGCTTTTCATTTTTTAAGCCGGGGGTTGTGTTGTGAACTTGTTGTGCTTGCTGCAAGGCGCGATCCCAGTAGGCCATACCGCGCAGTGGGTCATCTTCGTCCGCCCCATTCGTGACGATCAAAGCCAACACGGTGTTTTTAAGATGCAATTGATTGATTTGACGGGCAAAACGTTGGCCGGGCGTGTCCCACAAATAGATTTCGCGTTGTTCGGTGCCCCGTTTTGTTTCCGCCGATTCTTGACTGTACAGATGCACGCGTAACAGATCGGAAGACCCATCCTCAAGTGGCTTGTCTAGCAGACGCCGCACAAGTGATGTCTTGCCAAAATTGCGATTGCCGAGCACAACCACTTTCGCGCTTGCATACCGCACCGTGACAATTGGATTGGCCTTGCGGAGCACATCCCAGTTCAAATTCCACAGCCGAATGACTCGTTCGCGCTCTGCGACGGTTGCCAGTATCGGCATTGATGGATGAAAGGCGATGTTGCCATAGGAAAAATCGAATTGTGGGTCATGTAATACACCCACCATACGCCACGTTTCGCCACCGCCCCATATACGAACGGTGTTATCTCGCGATTGGGAGGCCAGAAAAGCGCTGTCGTAGGAAAAAGATAAGCCGAGGACGCCGCTTGTGTGCCCTTCTAACAATTCATAATCATAATTGTCGTTACGAATATTCCACAAAATGATCGTCTGATCGTCTGCTCCCGAAGCGAGTGTGCTGCCATCCGGCGACCAAACGAGACACTGCACTGCACCATCGTGGCGGTTCAAGGTCTTTACAATATGACCATCGTGCGGTCGCATCAAGCGGACAGAACCATCTTGCGTACCAGCCGCCAACAATTTGCCGTCCGGCGACCATGCGAGACATAAAACATTGCTCGAAAGACTCTGTACCCATTCGGCGACACCATTTTCAATATGCCACATGCGAATAGTGTAGTCCGACGAACCAGACGCAAGGTGGATATTGTCCGGCGCCCACGCTAGGCTCAAGATCATTTTTTTATGGGTTTCTTTTCCTTTTAACAGCGTATCAACATCCCCTTTTTTGAGATCGCGTATGTGAATATGCTCGTCGCGGGCGCTATAAGCATATTTTTGATTATCCGGCGCCCATGAGATACAACGAAGCATGTCGGGATGTCCTTTTTTACGCCCGTTGCTCCCGCTTGCATTCCAAATCTGCAATGTTTCATCGCGAGCCACCGAGATCAACGCCCGTTTATCTTGTTTGACCCAGTGCAAGCCTTGAATACGGTCTTGATGACCACGCAATGAATTGATGAGCTTAAAACCCTTCGGCCAAGCTGAAGATTCTTGATCGTCATCGGTTTTCGGTTTTTTGCGGCGCTTTTTTATTTTTGTGCCTAGCGGCAGGTCAACACTTTCTTCAAATTCAATATGCCACAAGCCAATGGCGTTGAATGTTTCAGGACGTCTTTCGACGGTGGTTTTCAACCATCTTGCCGCCGTGGCTGGCATCACCAACTTGATAATCAGCGGGTCTTTGCTGAGTGATCGCACTTCAAGATTATTTGGAGCCAGATCAATCTCTTTAATGACAAAATCAACAAATTGATCGACATCAAAACCTTGATAAGTCGTGTCGAGTTTGAAAGAAATTGCCGTATATTGATTCTCATCTGGGAGCGCTTTTGCCTTTTGCGTTTCGTCTTCGTCTGCAACCTTTTCGTCTGCAACCTTTTCTACCAATTGCGTTTCGCGCTTGGTGAGTGCTCCATAAACGGAGTCGATAATTTCGCGGCATCTGCGGAGAAAAGACCGGTCTGCTTTTAATTGCGCTGCCTGCGATTTGAGGATCGGTCGTAGGCTTTCTGGCAATCGCTCTTTCGGTGGTAGGCTGGCATCCTTGATCAAAATTGGAACAATCTGCTTGTTCAATTTAATCGCCATCTCAATTTCAAACCGCACGAAGTCTTCTTCAGGATCGTTCGTATGTTCGTCGAGGAGGTCAAGCCAGTTCGGGCCAATGACAACGATTAATGCGTCACAAGCAGTTACTTCGCTTCGCAGCCGTTCCTCCCAGTCTTCACCGGGCTGGATGTTATCATCAAAGAATACATTCTTTTCTTGAAAGCGAATGCAGAAAAGTTCATAAATCTGGACAGCAATATCGGGGTCGTCTTTTCGACGATAACTGATAAAAACTTTCTTATCGGGTGCTGCTTCACCTGCTGGCTCGTTCACTGCTTGTGATGAAAAAGCTTTATTAGACATAACACGACCTTGATGCAAAACAGATAGGTGGACATTAATACAT
>RFIA01000391.1 GCA_003695675.1 Chloroflexota bacterium | reverse complement strand
TGTGGGACGACGACAGCAATATTGTAGACACCATTATTGTAATCGGTGCCGATGGCCTACCGGGAACATTTATCGGCGGTGTGCTCAGTTTTGATGGGCGTGCGTTAGCCGCTTTGTTCACCGATGGCGCTTCGCATCTCGTCACTTATCATAACCTTGTCGAACAAACAACCGATGTGGTGCCATTTGCATACGCTCCAGATACACCCATCACGATTTGGTTTGACGCAGACGCCTCACACATTTGGTTTGAAGTCTTACCTGAAAATCCAGAAGACCCGCAGTACATCGTGCAGTTGCCTGTTGATGATCTAAATACCAATACCCCACAAAGATTTTTTAATGTGCCCGGTAATGATGTCGATGCGTTCGCACGCATCGGGCGTGTGTTACCGCCCTTTGCAATTACCGCCACCGAAAGCGGCCTCGTCAAACGATGGAATTTGGAACAAGACGCGGTCACAGCTACGGTTGAATTAGGCGATATTCCTGTTTTTGGGCGCATTAATCCGCAGGGAAGCCATCTTGCATGGCGTGACCCATTTTCACAATTCTTGCATTTGCTGGCATTTGAGACGGGGGAAGACCAAGTGATTGCGCCACTTCATGGCGACATTGTTCCCTTTGTGTTACTCGGCCAAGATGTCGATGTGATTTTCGGTGTCAATGTGAATCTCGAATCGAACGTATTGATGTGGGAGGTAGCAACAGGCGTCAGACATCATATAGGTGAATTCCGCCAATGTGGGCGTGAACAACCAGACATGGTTCGCCTGAGCCGCGATGGTTCCACATTGGTCATCGGTTGTCAAACAGGATTAGAAATCTGGCGGGTCACCAATCGGTGATTACATTATACACTCACGATTACAATTATGTTTGTAACAAATTCAGGAAAATTTCAGAATTGTTATATTATAGCTCGTGCATAGTTTGGTATACTGAGAGCAAGATTCTCTTTACATCAAGGATAGCGGGTAAAGTCAACCATGTCAGACAAAATACAAAACCAACAAGACAAACAAGACGAATTTCGTTGTCCTTATTGTCGACAATTATGCCGTGATGAAGATGACCTGACATTTCACATCCTGACACGGCATACATCTCCAATTGATGTTGTCTCGAGTCAATCAAACAACCAAGGGGACGTGGCCAAAACATAAAAGTCGGCCAACGCAGCGCAACCTATTCGCTCACATCATGCCCACCTTTCAATGCGTTTCTTCCCTACCAAATCAAAATAACCCTCGACATATAGCTCAAAAAATCTCTTCGCAAATTTATTTGCATAATGCAAAATTGTTGATACGTCTCGATTCCGGTGCGGTGTTTAGCAGCCTTGTGAGTCGCTGCCCAACTGCTTTGCCTTCAAGTGGCATCTCCACCATTTGCAACAAAACTTATGGACACAAATATACCAATCAGTTGTCCGCCTGTGTAAGACTATGAATGGCATCGACACTATTGAGGGGAATCCCCTTCTTGCTACGGTCGATGCGGCGTAATAATCCGGTCAGTACATCGCCCGGCCCCAACTCGATGAACTGCTCAGCACCGGCGACAATCATCGCTTGTACCGATTCTGTCCACCGCACGGATTGTGTCAATTGTGCGTCAAGTTCCTGACGAATGGCAGCGACATCACTCAGGGGCGCAGCGTTGACATTACCATAAACCGGCACGTCTGGGGTTGAGAAATTCGCCGCAGCCAATGCCTCACGAAATTCACTGGCAACCGACTCCATCAAAGGCGAGTGTGCAGCGATGCTCACTGCAAGTTTGACGGCGCGTCTTGCACCGGCTTCTTTCGCCGCTTCAAGACCGGTATCAAGCGCGGCGTTGTCCCCCGAAATGACAATTTGACCAGGACAATTATCATTGGCCAGCACGAGTGTTTTGCCAGTCGCTTCGCTGACCTGCGCGACGAGGCTGCGCACGGCATCTGCATCAAGACCGAGCAGTGCCGCCATCGCGCCGGGACTGCGCGTGCCGGCTTCCTTCATCAAACGGCCACGCTCGCGCACCAATTTCAAGCCATCTTCAAAGCTAATCGCACCGGCAGCGGCCAACGCCGTGAATTCACCGAGACTATGCCCAGCGACAAAGACCGGCTTCGCGTCGGGCAATTCATTTTGCAGCGCACGCAATGTCGCCATGCCGGAAACAAAGAGTGCCGGTTGTGTGTTAATCGTATCGTTGAGTTCGTCTTCCGGGCCATTGAAGCACAAATTCGACAATGAAAAGCCGAGTATTTCATCGGCTTGTTCAAACAATTCGCGTGCAACCGGATATGCTTCGGCAATGTCCTGCGACATTCCCACCGTTTGTGACCCTTGTCCCGGAAAGACAAAAGCCGTCGTTGACCAGTTGACCATGTTCTACCCCTCTATCTAAGTCTCAAGTTTATTGTTACGCTGATTGCTAGGCTCTGTTGACATTTGCGCTTTGATGCAAAAATAGGGGACAATCGTTGGGGTTTAGCTTGCTAAACCCTTCAGGGCATTGCACGCAATGC
>RFIA01000390.1 GCA_003695675.1 Chloroflexota bacterium | reverse complement strand
GCGAAAAAGTTTGCCTTTTTGTCAACATAGGGCGTGCGTTTTGTGGTAGGCTGGTCTTGGAGTGAAAAGCAGAAAGACAGTCTACAGAGCAATACTTTATACGTTCATCTTTTTACTTTTCACTGTAGATGCGATATTGCGAGCGTTAGCGGGAAATTTTTGGCATCGCAATGGCAGTATTTGCAGCAAATTTGGCAACATCTCGTCGGGCGACACGGCGATTGAGATGTTTCATGTGTGACGCATGACGCACACTCGTCACGCACCTTCTTTGTGGCACTAAAACGCGCTTTGCCAATGCCGCAATTGCCGCAATTGCCGCAACAAAAGCATTTTCGGCTATCAAAGCGAGGATGGCTGCGTAAGGTGAATGAATAATCCATAGCACATTTGAAGCGTGGTTAATCAAAGCGCTGCGCGAGGACGAGGATGAAACTGCCTGCCGTGTTCGAGTCGCCTTCTGCGCCGATGAAGCGCGTCGCCTGAATGAAGTACAGTCCCGTGCGCGGGATGCGGAAGCGGTCGATGCGGGCATTTTGCCCACCACCACCGTCGTCATTGCTGATGATGGGGGTGCCGTCTTCATTGAGTATCTGAATAAACGCATCGAGATTGCCATCGCCGCGATTCATTGAGGTCGTGATTATATCGCCCTCAACACCCCAAAACGCATAGCGAATCTCCGGCGTGGTATCATCGATACGACCGGTGACGGTTGTGCCATAACTGATGCGCGGTATCTCTTCGGGCACATTCTCGAAGACATTGCCGAGATTTTGTAACTCAAGTGTGTACGCACCCTGTGTTGTCCCGGCCTCGCCTTCAAAGCGCGTCGCGATGATGTAATACAAACCATCTGCAGGAATTAGATATTGATCGATGCGGGAATTCTGTCCGTTGCCGCCGTCGTCATCTTCAGCGAGTGTTTGAAAACCGGCATTCGTCAATGTCAGGAAGGTATCGATATTGCCATCGGCGCGATTCATCGTGATGGTGATGAGATCGTTACGTTCGGCAGTGAATTGATAAAATTGTGCGAAATTGCGATTCGTCAGTTCGCCTTCAACAGTTTCGCCGAGTGCAATCGGAATCGCGGTTTGCAACGAATTGCCGAAGCCGCTGTTGTCGGCTTCGTTGAGGCTGAGCACAAAACTGCCGGTGCTGTCGCCCGCCGCCTGCCCGAAGCGTGTCGCGACAATGATGTAGGTGCCGGTTTCTTCAATGACGAGGCCGTTGATGAACGCATCGAGTGTATCCGAACCGAGCACATCATCATTTTCCGCGATGACGAAGGCGTTGCTATTAACAACTTGCAAGAATGGGTCGAGGTTGCCAGAGACACGCTGCATCTCGATATTCACGATGTCACCGCGTTGGGCGCGAAAGCTGTAGAAAATCTGCGGCTGCATACTGCTGATGGTGTTGATGACCGCGTCGCCGTAGCGCAATGAACTGCCGGATGCCGAACTAACGCCGAGCCGGTCAATGCGCAATTCGTATTCGCCGCTTGTCGTGCCGAGACTGTAGCCAAAACGCCCGACAATGATGAAATAACGATCTGTTTGCGGAATGCGAAATGAGTCGATACGCACATCGCGGCTTTGTTGACTGTCGTCTTGCCACGCGATAACCTGCCCACTGTTATCGACAATTGTCAGCAAGGGGTCAAGGTCGCCATCAATCGTGCGCAGATCAATTGAGACAACCTCGCCGCGCCGTCCATCGAACGAATACGTATCTCGTGGCGATGTGTTACTGATCTCACCCGTGATGATCTGCCCGAAGAGAATCCCCGCTTCGGTATCGACCTCCACCTGCGCGGCGACGGGCACGGCGCAGATGACCATGAGTAGAAGGATAAGCATTGATTGACGAAACATATTTGCATTATAACAAGATTTGCACGCGCATGAGAAACAGAAAATAAAAGAGACGAGCCTCGCGACTCGTCTCTGAATTGCTATTGCGATATGGTTGCGGTGCGATTAGCTGGCGCGTGTCCAATCGGCAATATTCCACATTTCTGAATCCCAACCGTTGATCCAAACCCCTTCGAGGCTGTTGGCGCGAGCCGAAACAGAACCACGATGGACGAGCGGGATCAATGTGCCGTCTTGGATTAAGAGATCGTTCAACTGAATCGTCAAGGCAGAACGTTCGGCGGGGTCGCCGGTTTGCGTCAGTTGTTGGAAGAGTTCATCGTATTCCGGATTGCAATGACGCGGCACATTACGGCCAAGCCAACCATTTTCTGGGCTGGGGTCGTTGCCACACAGCCAACGAACGAGGAATGTTTCCGCGTCGGGGCCGTCGGTGCCGCTGGTGAACATTTCGACATCGGCATAGAACTTCTGGTAGGTATCCGGGCTGGCCGGGTCACCACCGAAGAAGACCGCCGCGTCAATGTTGCGTAATTCGGTATCGACACCGATTTCGCTCCACCATTGCTTAATCAGCGCCTGTGTATTTTGGCGGACAGCGTTGGTTGAGGTTTGATACAGAATGCGGAGTGGGACACCGTCCTTTTCGCGGATGCCATCGCCGTCAGTATCAATGATACCGGCTTCGTCGAGCAGTGCGTTGGCACCTTCGATGTCTTGCACGAGGCAGTCATCGTTATTCGGCGAGACATTGGCTGGCGGGCCATTGACGATGTTGCAAGCCGGGCGGCCACCCGCACCATAAAGTTGACCGGCGATAACGTTGCGGTCAATCGCCATCGACAGGGCACGTTTAACAGCCGGGTCGGTCAGGAATGGATGCGGATTGTTGGCCGGATCAATCGAACGAATGTCGTCCGGAAGATCGGGATCGGGATTAGTTTGATTGAGCATCAAACGTTCGACATTGGTCGCAAAGGCGACGATGACTTCGCCATTCCCGGCGGCTTCCATTGCGTTCAGAACTTCTGGCGCAATCTGAAGATTCCATGCGTAGTCGGCTTCACCGGTTTCGAGGACAGCGCGTGCGGCTGATTCAGCATCACCGCCACCTTTGAAGATGACGCGGTCAAAGAACGGTTTGCCTTCATCGGCATCGCGATAATTCGGGTTGCGGACGTAAGTCACCACATCATTCGGGCGGAAGTCTTCAACCATGAATGGGCCGGTACCAATCGGTGCGAAGTTTTGCTCGGTACATTCGGCCGCGGCTGCGCCGACACAATTGGCGAATTGCGCTTGTTGCAGAATGGAGGCTTGCTGCGTCACAAACGGGCCATACGGCACGGGTTTTGGTCCATCGAATGTGATACGCACGGTGAAGTCGTCCAATGCTTCAACCGATTCAACGCCCTCAAAGAACTGAATCGATGCGCAACCGGTGTCGGGGTTGGTGCAGTATTCCCACGTGAAGACAACATCTGCGGAAGTGAAAGGCGTGCCGTCTGACCATACCACATCATCGCGCAGATTCCACGTGATGGTGCGCAGGTCTTCACTGACACCGCCGTTGTCTAACGTTGGGATGTCGGTTGCCAATCGCGGCACTAAAATGCCATCGGGGTTGTAATTCGCCAGCGGTTCAAGAACCAGCGATGAACCGTCAATATCTTTCGTGCCACCAGAGAGATATGGGTTCAGAATCGAAACAGCTTGCCAGTAGAGGATGGTGACTGTTTGTTCTTCTTGTGCGCTTACGACGGTGACGGCGCCGAAAATAATCAACGCAGTCAACAAAATACTGACAATTTTTAAAGTCGAATGCTTCACTATCTTTCTCCTTAATGAAAATATTTGCTGATAACGTGTTACTTTAAACTGACGCGAATTTTCGAGCGACACCTCCTTACGAATATACAATTGCTGTTGAAGCTTGAAATTGCCCAAATATAATGAGGCCATTATTTGAATCATATACTGCGATATATCCGTGCGGGTTCAAATTTTTTTCGCACGAACCGCCCAAGATTATAACGTAATCTTAACGAAGCGCAAGGATTTGAAGCGGGAAATCAGGGCTTTCACAAAATCTCGCTGCGAGACAATCGCAGTGCCTACTGAACCCGAATGCTCAGTCTGCTCTTCTGTTCTATGTCAGTTGTCCATAAGGGGCAATATCTTTGTGTTTCTTTCAGGACTTTGTGGTTTTTGCATCATTCGCGCATCAGTTGTTTGTGCGCGATGGCATCATCGATAAATTGCTGATGCCACAATTCGAGGTTGAGCAAGCGGAAGATGACCTCAACATGACTCGCCCGCCCGTCGAAGTGTGCGCGTAACAATTTCTCCAAAGCGACGCGGTCGAATAAATTGCGATTCAAAGCGCGTTCGTCGAGCAGTACATCTTGTATACGGGATTGCAAGTCGTCCCCGAACCAATTCAGTATGGGTGTGCCGAATGGCTGTTTCGGGCGTTGTAAGGCGAAGCCCGGCAAATACGGTCGCATCGCCTCGCGCAGCACATATTTGTTGTTTTTCATGCGAATCTGTGATGGCACACGCGCCGCAAAGTTGAGCATCACGGGGTCGAAGAATGGCACACGCGCTTCCAACGATGACGCCATCGTGACTTTATCGGTACTGAGGAGCGCGTTGCCGGTCAACCATGTGTTGATGACGAGCGCCTGCGCCGTATTGTACGGATCGTTATGCCAACTGCGTGTGATGATGTCCGCATAGCAACGTTCTTTGTGTCGCGCTTGTGCCCAATGTGCGTTGAGTGCTGCGCTATAGAGTTGCCCGCGCAAGGCATCGCTGAAGACGAGGCCATCGAAGGATTGCATCCGCAACAACGCTTCGTCACGCGGCAGCGCAGCTTGTCGCAAACGCGGTAGATACGTCGGCAAGGCACCAATGATGCGTGCGCGTTTGAACGTCGGATACCAGCGTTCGATGTAGCCCAAGGGCGCAGCAAGTGGCCGTAGATAATGCCCCCATTGTTCGGCGCGATGCAGCAGCGTGGGTATCGCCCGGTGATGGTCATAACCGCCGAACAACTCATCGCCGCCGAGACCAATCAATACGACTTTGACATCTTGCGCGGTGTCCTCAGCGAGGAGCAACAGCGATACCGCCGACGGATTGGCATTCGGTTCGTCATGATGATAAACATATTTGAGGAACCCCGTCCACCAATCATCGGCGTTGATGATGCGCTCGTGATGGTCGGTCGCGAAATGTTGCGCGATGCGCCGGGCGTGGAGCAATTCGTTGTCCGGCGTCTTGGTATCATAACCGACCGTGTACGTCTTGATGCGTCCGTGTGCTTCCCGCGCCATCAAACCGAGCATCGCCGCCGAGTCGATGCCGCCACTGAGGAATAGGCCGAGCGGTACATCGCTGCGCAGATGTTTGCTGACGGCATCGGTAAGCAAAGCGCGTGCTTCGGTGATAATCACATCTTCATCGTAGGGGCGATCCGCCGGGTCGCCCCTACGTGCGTCTTCAGCGAATACCCAATGCTGATGCAGTCGCAGCGACCCGTGCTCGACAATCAGCGCGTGACCCGGCGGCAGACGACGCACACCCGCGAACAAGGTCTCCTCGCCAATCATGTAACCGAAACTGAGGAAGGTATCGAGCACATCGAGATTGAGACTGAACTGCACCGACTCATCGGCGAGCAGCGCTTTGACTTCACTGGCAAACAGCAAACGGCCATCGCGTTCATGCAGATAGAGCGGCTTCATGCCGATGTGGTCAACGGCGAGGATGAGGCGTTCGTTGTTGGCATCCCATAAGGCAAAGGCGTACATACCGCGCAGATGGTCGAACAAATCGAGACCGAATTCTTCGTAGAGATGAATCAGTGTTTCGCCATCGCCGTCGGTACGCGGGATGTGCCCGCGCTTGATGAGGTCATCGCGCAATTCGCGGTAGTTGTAGATTTCGCCGTTGAAGACGAGTGCAATTGAGCGGTCTTCGTT
>RFIA01000389.1 GCA_003695675.1 Chloroflexota bacterium | reverse complement strand
TTAAATAGTACCCTTCAGGGTACTTGGCTTTATGGTAGCCGGAGAATTTATTCTCTGGCGGCTTGATGAATGCCTCAACTGCGTAAGTCCTGACACTATAATTCATCAAAACTGAGAGAATTCTGTAGACGCTAAACAAGTAAGCAGATCACAAATACCTTTTGCAACACGCTTACTTGTCTTGTACCAACTCGCGCACAAAGCTCAGGGCGATGGCTGCTTCCAACTTGCGATAGAAATGATCTTCCGGCACAAGGCCATCTAAGCAAATCCCATCGTGATGTTTCAACTGTCATTCTTTGTATCCCATCATCGTCTTTGCCCTTTTCCTTTCAATGGGATTGAAGCTCTTTTCTTCCCTCCCTGCCATGTTTGCTTTCCACTAGCACCTTTTGCAACAGGCTGTGACGTTGCTCTAATCACGATATATCATTCCCAAGCCAAATACCGCACCAAAATGGACGATTAAACGTGCCATAACTGCGTCCATGTTTACCGGCTCGCCGCGCAATTGCGCCATACTCGTCACGCCTTTGTCATCGATACCGCATGGAATAATCCCCTCGAAATATCGCATATCTGTGTTGACGTTGAGCGCGAAACCGTGTTTCGTCACCGCTTTGACATTAATCTTGACGCCCATCGCGCAGATTTTCTCCGAACCGGTGGGGGTTTCCACCCACACGCCGGTCAGCCCTGCGATGGGTTTGCCGGTGATGCCGAAGTCGGCGAGGGTGTTGATGATGACCTTTTCGAGTTTGCGCACGTAACCGATGAAATCTGCTCGCAGATTATTTTCTGGCGAGCGCGGCAGTTTGATGATGGGATAGCCGACGAGTTGTCCCGGCCCGTGATAGGTGATGTCACCGCCGCGATCAACATGCAATACACGGATACCTAGACGATCACGTTCGTCTGGCGGCATCAGCAGATTGGCTACATCGCCCGATGTGCCGAGTGTATAGATATGTGGATGTTCGAGCAGCAGCAATTGGTCGGGAATTTCGTCGCGGCTGCGGGCGGCGACGAGTTCATTTTGTAAGTCCCATGCCTGTTGATATGGCATCAGGCCAAGTTGAGCAACTTCGCAAATGGGGCGCACCGGCGACATTTCATTCTGAAGGGGAGACAATTTCGTCCCACGCAATATTTTCGGTGATGCCGGGTTTCAACGCCTCAAGGAAGGCCAGCGAATCTTTCAAAGTCTTGTGAATTTCGTTGTTTGAGTTCGCTCCCAATGACAATGATCGAAATGTCCTCGAAAACATTTGCGACGCCGCATCTTGGCTGAAGGCCGTGCTGCCGCCCCATTGCCGATGCCGCGTCAACGCGCTCAAACGGCTGATGGTTTGGATATTCACAATCCGCCCCTCGCGCAAGTCGGAGATAAAATACAACAAGGTTTCGGAATCATCAAGCAAGCGCCTCAATTGGTCGAGGAAGTCATCTTCATCCTGTTTATCAGGATTATGAAACCACTTGATGAAGATTAATTCCGGCTTCAACTGGGTAATCGCAAAAGCTGTCATACGCGATTCCTCAATATACCTCTTGAGCAGGTGGCCGCGTTGAGCTTTCAAGATGTTGTTCGAGAAAGGTCAATGTTTGCTGGATGACTCCTTTCGCACGGGTCGTCTCTGCCTCCGACACATTGTCGGAAAAGAATCCATGTCGCACACCCGCAACAATTTCAACACGATGCGACAATCCAAAAGACGATGTTGCCAATTCGTTGCGCAATTGTTCAATCTGCGCCGGTGTGATGTATTCTTCCTCGCTGCCATAAAAAGCGAGGATCGGTGTATTGGCGTCTTTGAAACGCCCAAAATATCGCTTCGGAAAACCATAATACGCAATCGCAGCTTCTAAATCGGCGCGAACAATCGCAGCTTCAAAGGCGAGGCTGCCCCCCATACCGATCCCGACCGCGGCCACATCCCCCGTACAACGATGATGATGCTCCAACACGCCGAGTGCGTTATGAACTCGCGGATACCCGCGATTCCCCAACGATTTGACAAGTTGCATCGCATGTTGTGGTGTCGTCGCCACTTGTTGGTTGAACAAATCGGGCACAATCACATAATAGCCAACCTGCGCGAACAAATTGGCCATCCGTCGTACCGCACTCGTCACTCCCCACCAATCGTGAATCAAAGCAATGCCCGGAAATTTGCCGCCAACAGAGGGATGCGCCAAAAAAGCGGGTATGTTATCTCCTTCTTCCATCGCTAAGTGGATGTAACCACTATCGATGGTGTATTCAACATGGTCAGGCTCATAAATTGGCATCGTCACATTCCCTGTCTTATGAACAATATACATCCGCATTATAACAGATTTGTGAATTCTCGCGGGCTGTGTCGCGGCAAATATGACAAACGGCGAACAATCTTAGGGCGATTGTTACATGCGTCCATCGCGTATTGGCGGCATGATAAAGATATAACGAACGGCTATTCAGGGAGGTCATGTATGTTAAAGCATATTCTTATCCCGTTAGATGGGTCATCATTGGCGGAAGAAGCGCTGCCGGAAGCGCACCACATCATCGAAGCGGGCGCAAGTATCACGCTGATGACAGCCATCGACCTGCCCCCGGCAGTGGTTCCCGGCATGTACCCGACTGTCATGCCATTGGAACGCTTTGAAACGTACAAGAAAGAGGCGCTCGAGGCAGCACAAGAATATCTCGAACGCAAAGCCGACGAACTGCGGGCAGAGGGCTTTGAAGTTACGACGGTTGTCGAATGCTGCGAAGAAGCCGCAGAAATGATTATCAAAACGGCGAAAGAATGCGGTGCGCAAGCGATTGTCATGTCCACTCATGGGCGGTCAGGATTGAGTCGCTGGTTATTCGGCAGTGTCGCCAACAAGGTGATTTGCGCGGCGCCGTGCCCTGTCTACATCATTCCGAATCGAGCGCGTCAGCACACCGTACAGGAAACCACGCCCGAGATCAATTACGGATAACAAACAATAACGGCCATTTATCATCGAAAAGATGTTACAGATGTTAGTATACCGCGAGTATACCTCCCCCATATAGTAGATGACATCACGCATGATAGAGGCCGGAAGGTGAACGATGAAAACCCAATTTCGGAATTTGAATCTTGAAGTCACCATTTTGCGAGCGTTGGTGGCTGCTTTACCTGCTGCGACAACGCGAAATGTTGTTGTCATCGCAAAATCAGACGGCACAATACACCTTCGCGGAACGGTTCCGACGATTGAAGATTGCCGCCGCATGGAAGCCATCATCGAAAAGATTCCCGGCGTATGTGCTGTCTTCTGCAATGTGACGGTACAAGAAGAGAAAAGGAGTGTTGTATGAACATCGAAACAACGACTGTGCGCGAATGGATGAATAAGCCGGTTGTCACCGTATCCCCTGTGACTTCAATCGGCAGTGCGCATCAAATTATGATCGAAAATGGCATCCGCCGCTTACCGGTTGTCGAAAACAACCGTCTTGTTGGATGGATAACCATCGGCGATGTGCGCGAAGCAAGCCCGTCGGATGCCAGCAGTTTGAGCATTTGGGAGATGAATTATCTGTGGGGGCAACTCACAGTCGATGAGATCATGACACGTGATGTGATTACCATCAAGGAAGATGACTTACTCGTCGAAGCCGCACGCTTGATGTTAGAGAACCGCATCAGTGGCTTGCCGGTTGTCAACGACAAAAAACAAGTAACCGGTATTTTGACCGAGTCGGACATCTTCCGCATGTTGGTGAAATCGTTCAGCAAAGCGACACCATAAGGCTTATCGCAGCAGAATCACAATGGTCTCCTAAAATAACGGAGACCATTCGTTTTGGAGCACGCTCATGAATGTCCACGAAATTATGACGGAAAATCCTGCCTTCGTCCAACCGACAACGACACTTTATGATACGCTCAACAAAATGGAAGCCGTCGGTTGCCATCACATGCCCGTATTGAGCAATAGCGGCCATCTCGTCGGCATCGTCAGCGCGAGTGACTGCCTGATGTCGCTCGGTGAAACCTATACCAAGCAGGAAGGCTGGAAACACAATCCCCAAGCCAAGCTACAAGTCGTCCGCGACGCGATGACGACAGCGCCGATAATCATCGAGCCAAACGCCCCGGCAATCAATGCCGCACGCCTGATGCTGGAAAATTATATTGGCTGCTTGCCCGTTATGCGCGGCGAAACACTCGTCGGCATCATCACCAAATCCGATATTTTGATGGCATTTATCGTCGCCGAACGCCGGGCAAAACCATTTTCTAACGAATAATTTTACTTAATTCGGAATTTCTGATGCCTTCACAATGCAATTCATTGTCTACAATAATGATATAACAGCAAAAAAGAACTCGGGGGACATGTATGTCATTTATCTCAGAATGGTGTGTACCAAAACGTGTTGTGTATATTCGCTATGGCGAAGATGTCACCATTGAAGATTTTCAAGGTGTCGCCAAAGCGATGACGACCTATATCGAAGAGGGCGACCCGCCGCTCGTCCACAATATTGTCGATTACACCGACGTCAAACAAATGCCGACGAGTGTCTTCAAAGGCGCTAAGGCGTTGTCGCATCTCGGCAATCCCAAATATGGTTGGGCGATTATCATCGACGCCGGAAATCCACTCGTCAAAATGCGAACATCCATTATGGCGCAGGGGAATAACAATCGCTTCCGTTCGTTTGAAACGCTGCAAGAAGGTATTGAATTCTTACAATATGTCGATTCGACTTTGGAAGACGTTGCGTGGGACTTTCCTGAAGCACAACCTGAATAATTTGGCAAAGTCATATCTTAGGACTTACGCAATCGGGCATCTTGCATCGTGCCGCCAGATGTTAAAACATCCGGCTACCCAAATACCAAACCCACTAAAGGGGTTATCTCGAGGTCATTCGATCAAATGCAGTACCCTTCAGGGTACTTGGCTTTGTGGCAGCCGGAGAATTTATTCTCTGGTTGCCTCGTGATTTCTGAACTGCGTAAGT
>RFIA01000388.1 GCA_003695675.1 Chloroflexota bacterium | reverse complement strand
TGATTCGGCAGCTTGAAGTCCGGGGCTTTCTTGCCAACTGCGGGCATATTGTTGCTCCTCAAAAATGTGAAAATTTCATCTTAAACAATCAATCGTCAAGAGCGCCAAGAAAAATGAAACGATGCAACACAGATTGTGGGGACGACGCGGCGCATCGCCCCTACTCAGCCCTCAACCGCCGACGGCAGCGAGCGCTTTGTCTACGCTGTCTTGGGGGCTGATGCCAATTTGTATATCGATGAAAGCGCCATTCTCATCGATGACCCAATGCGAACGATTGACGCCAACATACGTTTGGCCGGAAGATGTGGTTTGTTCACCCCACACGCCCCAAGATTCAAGAACGCTTCGCTCTGGGTCGGCCAGCAGATCATACGGCAGATTGATTTTGTCTTTCCACGCGCGGAGTTCTTCCGGTGTGTCTGGGCTGATGCCGAGTACAACGGCGTTGGCTGTCTCGACATTCGGGAAATTGTCCCGAAAGCCGCACGCTTGGATGGTACAACCGGGCGTGTCCGCTTTGGGATACGCGAACAAAATCACTTTCTTGCCACGAAAATCACTCAGCTTGACGGTCTTGCCATCTTGATTCAATAATTCAAAGTCAGGAGCTTGTTCACCAATTTCGGCCATAATAGAACCTATCCTTTGTAATCGATATTGTCGTATGATGACGATTGTACCGCAGCAGCGACGACCCGTCAGCAGACGATAGAACCACTCGATATGACAAAGTTTAACGCGCATCTTACGCTCATTTTCTCGAAGCTGTGTTATTTTTATGCTAATCTTGATTCTCTCTCCACCCTGCGATAAGGAGAACCCATGACCCCCGAAGAAATTTTGTTGGGATTGGCGAGTGTCCTCGTGTTAGGTGTTACAGCACAATGGTTGGCGTGGCGATTCGATTTGCCCTCGATTTTATTTTTACTTTTCTTCGGTTTCATCGTCGGGCCGATTACCGGTTTCCTCGACCCGGACGAATTATTCGGTGATTTGTTGTTGCCGCTTGTTTCGCTCTCTGTCGGCGTTATTTTGTTCGAGGGCGGCCTGACCCTCAAAATTGACGAAGTGCGTGCTGTGCGCCGAGTGGTGCGACACTTGCTGTCCATCGGCGTCGTCGTAACGATCATCGGGGTTGCCGCCGCATCATATCTGATTCTTCAGCTTGATTTAGAATTATCTCTTTTGCTCGGCGCGATCCTCTCCGTCACCGGGCCGACGGTCATCGGGCCGTTGTTGCGGCAGGTACGCCCCAATGCACAAGTCGCGTCGATTCTCCGTTGGGAAGGCATCATCATCGACCCAATTGGCGCTATCGCCGCCGTCTTGGTTTTCGAGGCTGTCTTCGCCACCGATGTTTCGCACGCCGCCACCGAAACGATACTCACTCTCGTGCGAGCAGTTGCCATCGGCAGCATCTTCGGGGTCGTTGGCGCCGCCATCATCATGGTGTTGATCATACGTCATTGGCTGCCGGAATATCTTGAAAATCCCGTTTCGCTGATGATGGTTGTCGGCGCATTTGCCCTCTCGAATGTTTTGCAAGAAGAGTCCGGCTTGTTGACGACCACTGTGATGGGCATCGTCCTCGCCAATCAAAAGCGAGTCAAAATCACCAATATTGCATCGTTCAAAGAAGAGATCGGTATTTTGCTGATTTCCGGCTTATTCATTCTGTTGGCGTCGCGTTTGCAAATTAGCAACCTCGAACAAATCATTGATTTGCGCCACCTCGCTTTCCTCGCGGTCATCATGCTCATTGTGCGCCCAGCAGGGGTGTTCTTATCGACGATTGGCTCGAATTTGACGCGCAACGAACGCCTATTCATCGCGTGGCTTGCGCCGCGTGGCATTGTCGCCGCCGCGGTGTCATCGGTGTTCGCGTTTGAGTTGACGCATATCGACCACGCACAGGCCGAAAACCTCGTACCGGTGACGTTTCTCGTCATCATCGGCACCGTCGCTATCTATGGGCTGACTGCCGCGCCTTTCGCAAAATTACTCAAAATCTCACACGAAAACCCGCAGGGTGTTCTCATCGTCGGTGGGCATTTTTGGGCACAAATGATTGCTGAAGTTTTGCATCAACAAGGTTTCCCCGTCCTGATTGTGGATACCAACTACGCCCACATTTCGCAATCGCGTATGCGCGGCCTCAGAACCTATTACGGCAGCGCACTTTCGGAACGTATCCTCAATGATATTGATCTCGAAGGCATTGGCAGACTGATGGCGTTGACCTCAAATGATGAGGTGAATTCGTTGGCGGCGATGCGTTTCGCCGAAATATTTGGTCACGAAAATGTTTATCAATTGCGACCGGCACAACGCGAGAATGCTCGCGAAGAAAATGTGTCGGACGAGTTGGCCGGTCGGGTGTTATTCAGCGGCACACAAATTCATACCGATTACACACGGCGTTTCATCAGCGGCGCGGTCATCAAAGCGACACAATTCACCGACACTTTTGCCATGACCGACTTCCGTGATTTGTACGGTTATACGGCGCTGCCGTTGTTCTTGATTAAACCCGATGGCCGTTTATTGATTGCTACAGACCACTTCCAACTCAATCCGGAAGCGGGCGACACACTCATCAGTTTAATCGACCCGATAGAAGAAGCTGAGCCACTCGAAGACAGCGCTTGAATCGTATGGCGAAAGATCAACGCAAAGGCGCAAAGCAGCAAAGTTTTTGTGCATTTTGGTGGTTTAAGCCAGTCGATTCGTTCAGGCAAACTGAGCAGTTACCCCTGTCCATCGAATGGCCCGACGACGACGACCTGATTGTTGAGAACCCCTATCGGCTCAATCGCGATACGAATCGTGTCGCCCGCGTTGAGTGTGAATTCGTCCGGCGGGACGATACCCGTCCCGGTCATCAAATAGACACCGCGTGGAAAATGTTTACATCGTCCGAGATAATCACGTAGGTCGGCTAATGTGCGGTTGAGTTGCGCGGTCGAGGTTTCACCGGCGAAGACTTGTTCACCGTCTCGGTCAATCGTCATCTGAATGGTGACATCGACCCATTCGTCTTGATTCGGCATCAACCACACACGCGGCCCGACGACACACGAATAGTCATACACTTTGGCTTGGGGTAGATACAACGGATTCGCGCCTTCGATGTCGCGCGAACTCATGTCGTTGCCAATCGTGAAACCGACGACTTCGTGCTGCGCATTGAAGACGACAGTGAGTTCCGGTTCCGGCACAGACCACGTCGCATCATAACGGATACCGGCTTCGTCACCATTGCCGACGACATCGATGCCGTTCGCTTTGAAGAATACTTCGGGGCGTTCGGCATTGTAAACATGCGTGTATAACAAACGATGCCCGGATTCTTCTTCACGGGCTTCTTCGCTGCGTTTATATGTCACACCGGCTGCCCACACTTCTTGATTGTCAAGCGGTGGTTGGAACGTGACCGTATCCGCATCGAGCAATTCGGCGCGGGCATCGTTGAGCACCGTCAGCACATCACCGGCGGCGACATCTTGCAGCAGCATGTCGAACGATGGCACAGCATCGGACAATGCGAATAGACCGTCATCTGTTTGCAAACAGGGGCGTCCATTTATTTTGACAAGATAGGTATTGGGCATCGCCAAATTAACGACCGGTGCTCATCGGCATGATGACATGGATGAAGTCATCGCGATTTTCTGGGCGGATCACGCCGGGATTGGTCGCACCACTACTTTCAAAGACGACGCGCTCATCCGGGATGACGTTGAGCACTTCAATCAGATATTTGATGTTGAACGAAATGTCAACACCTTCGCCTTCGACAGACGCATCGAGCAATCCCTCGTTGTCGCCGCGTTCGGCGCTCTGCCCGACGATGCGCACTGCGCCCGGTTCACCCGGCCCAGATGCCGGTTGGACGAATAACTTGGCACTGTCGGACGAGTCGCGGGCGAAAATCTCGGCACGTTTGCAAGCCCGGAGCAGGTCGGTCGTGTACATGACAGTCGCCGTGCTATAATTTTTCGGAATAATCGCGGCGAAATCGGGGAATTTCCCCTCAAGCAAATTCGTCGAGACATCGGTGTTGCCAATGTTGAACATGACCATGTTGCGGTCATCGGGCAGCGAGAATAACACCTCGCTGTCGTCATCGCTGATAATGCGGGCGACTTCGGCCAATGCGCGTGCCGGGATAACGAGTTCCAACGGCTCGGCGAAATTGCGTTCGATTTCAGCCGTGCGCACTGCGAGACGGTAACCGTCTGCCGCCGCCATCGTGAGTGTGTTGCCCTCGAACAAAGTGTAAACGCCGGTCAATATCGGGCGGTTGTCCTCTTTGGCTGCTGCGAAAACCGTTTGATTAATCATATCGCGCAGCACTTTGCCCGGTATTGCTACGTCGCCACCGCCCCCTTCAGGCAATATTGGGAATTCCTCTGCACTGATACCCTTGATATTCGAGACGGTTGTGCCACATCGGATGTTCATCGTCTGTGTATTGGCGTCGAGTGTCAGGTCAACCCGTTCGTTGGCGAGATTGTTGACAAGGTCGGTCAATGTCCGCGCCGGGAGTGTGATGTCGCCTTCGGTTTCGACTTTAGCACCAATCCATGTGCTGATGCTCAAACCAAGCCCCATATTAATCGCGGCGACCTGCAAGCGAGCGTCATCCGCCCGCAACAGGATATTTGATAACACCGGTTGAATCGGGCGATTTTCAACCGCACGCCCAGCAATTGAAAGCGCTTTGGCAAGATTTTCCTGTAGTACCGCGACACGCATAAGATCGCAAACTCCTGATGTTTTATCCCAAAATATCCCAACATTATACATCAGAGGGCCTAAAATGAGTAGCAATTGATCGACCATTTTGCGAAGTCTGACGACCAGCCAATTGAAGCTTCTCGCTATACCGCCAACCCTTTGCGTCATGTTATTTGTGCAGACACAACCCGATGTTGTCTCGTTCAACACTTCATGCAAGTTCGTGAATAAATTCTCTAAGCATTCGCTAAATTATTGTGTATGTAACATCTGTCGTCTCCATTACGTCCAAAGGACAATGGAATTTCATGATATTTACAATGTGACATGGACTCAAAAGATGCGATCAACAATCCGATTCGTTATAATGACGGTACGAATATGCACCCAATATCGACAGATTAAGGAGGTGCGCCGCGTCTAAACGATTAAAGAAGTCTAAAAG
>RFIA01000387.1 GCA_003695675.1 Chloroflexota bacterium | reverse complement strand
TCAACCCAACCCGAACCATCGACGTTGGAAGCTGCCGGTCATCTTGGGGCAAGCGAAATGTCTGATGACGCTGAAAGCGCTGAAGACACACAAAGCGCATCGCAAAACGACGACCCGAAGACGGCCAACATCGCCAATGATGCTGAGGAATTGGCCGCGCTGGGGCATCCGCAAGCGTTGACCCCCGCCGCTATCGAAGCCTCGCTTGAAGCAGGCGTCATCATGCTGCAAATTCATCTTCGTTGTTTACTTCAAAAGTGATGTGCCGTAATTGGAATAATGCAGCCTGTCAGTGTTTGAGCAGTCAGCATAATAGGACTTATGTCCGAATAATGAGGTGGAAGCGCGATTTTGCCGTTACAATGTTTTGAGACGCTTTCGCACACAACCGGCGTTCAAACAGCAATATGCAAGATTTAAGCGGCCAAAAGCTCGAAGAATATGAATTGCTCGAATTCGTTGAATCTGGCGGATTCGGCGCGATTTATCGCGCGCTGCAACCGAGTGTTGACCGCGACGTCGCCATCAAGATTATCCGCGCCGACCACGCCAATCAACCCGAATTCATCCGCAGTTTTGAAACTGAGGCGCGACTCGTCGCCCGGCTTGAACATCCCTTCATCACGCCGCTTTATGACTTTTGGCGCAACCCGGCGGGCGCCTATCTCGTCATGCGTTGGATGCCGGGCGGCAGCTTGGCCGACGCCATGTATCGCTCGGTGTGGTCGATGGCGCAGCTCACCCGCCTTGTCGAGCAAATCAGTTCGGCGTTGTTCTTGGCGCATCGCAGCGGCGTCGTCCATCAAGACATCAAACCGGGCAATATTTTGCTCGACGCCGACGGTAACGCCTATCTGACCGACTTCGGCATCGCCAAAGATTTGTTGAATCCTGAGAGTGGGATCAATACGTTGCTGTACGCCTCCCCGGCTTATATGTCGCCGGAGCAAGTGCGGCGCAGCGCCGTCACCCCGGCGGCGGATATGTACAGCTTCGGCATCGTCTTGTTTCAGATTTTGACCGGCCACCTGCCCTACGAAGCCGACGACAAAGCCGCTTTGATGCGCGATCATCTCGAGGCCGACATTCCATCGCTTCGCACCTATCGCGATAATATGCCGGACGCATTGGACGCAGTGATCCGCCGCATGATGGCGAAAGACCCGCGTGACCGCTTCCCCGATATGCTGGCAGCGGCGCGTGCATTTCGCGAGGCCGCCCCGCTCAACGGCGACACATTGCCGCTTGGCGATTCAAAGGCGACTCTTGTCGAAGGGACGATCCCCTTCGATTTGTCGCAAACCGGCGAATACACGCTCGAATTGACCGCGCTGCTTGAGCCAGAAAATCCTTACAAGGGGCTGCAATCTTTCGACGAGGCCGACGCCGATACCTTCTTTGGACGCGATGCTTTCGTCCAACAATTGTTGGATCATTTGTCGCAAGACGGCGAGGCCGCGCGTTTTCTCGCGGTCGTCGGGCCGAGCGGCAGCGGCAAATCGAGCGTCGTCAAAGCGGGCTTGTTACCGGAGATGTGGCGCGGGATGCTCGGCGGTTCTGAGATGTGGTTCGTCACGACGATGACGCCGGGCGCGGCGCCCTTCGACGCGCTTGAGAAGGCGTTATTGCGCGTCGCAGTTCATGCGCCGGACGATATGACGACTCAACTGCGCCAAGACGCACACGGCTTGCGCCGCCTGATTGAGCAGGTCATCCAAGCGGTCGATACCGAAATTGTGCTCGTCATCGATCAATTTGAGGAGTTGTTCACGCTCGTCGCCAGCGAAGCCGAACGCGCATTGTTCCTTGAGAGCTTGACGAATGCCATTCGGACGGCGGACAGTCACCTACGTATCATCATCACGCTGCGTGCCGATTTTTACGACCGCCCCCTGCTCTACCCGGTTTTCGGGCAATTGATTCATCAACACACGCAAGTCATCTTGCCGATGACGCCGGAAGAACTCGACGCAGCGATTCGTGGCCCGGCAGACACAGCGAATCTTGTGCTCGAAGACGGACTCGTCGCGGCCATCGTCAACGATGTCCATCAACAACCCGGCGCGCTGCCGCTCGTGCAATATGCGCTGACGGAATTGTTTGAACGTCGCAGCGCCGACAATACATTGACGCTGCAAGCCTATCGAGACATCGGCGGTATTTCTGGCGCGCTCGCCAAACGCGCCGACGAGATTTTTGCCGATCTCAGCGCTGCCCATCAACCGATGGCGCGGCAATTGTTCTTGCGGCTCGTCGCTGTCGATGACGCGGCGGAAGATGCACGCCGTCGCGTCAAGCTGCCGGAATTGTTGACCGTCGGTGACAAAACGCTGATGCAGCACACGATTGATGTCTTCAGCAAATATCGCTTGCTGACGCTCGACCGCGACCCGGCGACGCGCATCCCCACGATTGAAGTCGCGCACGAGGCGCTCATCCGCGAGTGGACACGCTTGCGCGAATGGCTCGCCGACAATCGCAGCGCTTTGCGTTTGCAACGGCAAATCGCCGCCGCCGCCGATGATTGGGTGCGCGGTGGCCGCGATGCGAGTTTCGTCGCCACGGGGATGCGCTTGGCGCAGTACGAAACGTTGATGAATGCGGGCACACTCGCGCTGTCCGCCGACGAAAAAGCGTATATTCAAGCCGGTATCACGCTGCGAGAACGCCACATTTTGCGCCGTCGCTTGTTCATCGTCGGTTTGGTGATGATCGCGTTTGTCGCTTCGCTGCTGGCGATTTTCGCCTTCACACAGCAACGACGCGCCGAAGAACAAGCCCGCATCGCCTTGTCGCGTCAATTGAGTGTCACGGCCCTGCGCACGCTCGACGAGCAGTACGATGTGGCGTTGTTGTTGGGGCTTGAGGCGTTGGCGATCAACGACTCGTTCGAGACGCGCAGTGGTTTGCTGACGGCGCTGCAACACCACCCGGATATGGGTTTCATGCTGCACGATGTGCCCGGCGCGATTCGCGGCGTCGCCGTCAGCGCGGACGGACGGTGGTTGGCCGCCGGTGGCACCGACAACACGATTGCCTTGTGGGACATGACGACGCGCCAACGACTCGCTGCGCCGTTGACCGGCCACAGCGATTGGGTCACGGCGTTGGCTTTCTCGCCGGACGCTACCCTGTTGGCGTCTGGCAGTGTGGATGACACGATTATCTTGTGGGATATGACGACTCGCGAAGCCGCCCACACCTTGAACGGGCACGACGGCGATGTGTGGCATGTCGCCTTCAACCCGGACGGAACGCGACTCATCGCCGCCGGCGGCGACGGCATCATCACCGAATGGGATGCGACGACCGGCGAACGGATCGACTCGCTCACGAGTCATGACGGCATTGTTTACAGCGCGGTTTATAACGCGGCGGGCGATGTGATTGCTTCCGCCGGTGACGACTCGCTGATTCGCTTGTGGGATGCCGCGACCGGCGAACCCATCGGCGAACCGCTCGCCGGGCACAACAATTGGGTGCTCGACCTCGCTTTTGTTCCGGTGTCGAACGGCGTTGATGTGTTGGCGTCGAGCAGCGCGGACGGCAACATTTTCTTGTGGGACGTGGGCAGTGGTGAACCCGTCGGTGCGTTGACCGGGCACGACGGTTGGGTGTGGAGTCTCGATTTTTCGCCGGATGGCATGGTGTTGGCGTCTGGCGGCGAAGACGGTACGGTGCGCTTGTGGGATATGACGACTGGTCGCGCAGCACGAGCGCCCTTCGCCGCCTATCGCGATGATGTGCGCAGCGTGGCTTTCGATGGCGTCAGCGGCATGGTTTTCGCCGGTAGCCTTGATGGGCAGCTCATCGCGTGGGACAGCACACGGCAGCACACCTTGCACACCCCACTTGCGCAGCAAAATGAAGCGGTCGCGGATGTGGTGTTGACGCCGGACGAGCGCTTCATCATTTCCGCAGACGGCAATCCGCGAGGCGCTTCCAATGACATTTACGTGTGGGATGCGGCGACGGGCGCGTTGGTGTACACATTGACCGGGCACGAGGCGGCGGTGACGGGCATCGACATCAACCCGGCTGGCGATACGCTCGCTTCGGCGAGCGCCGACGGC
>RFIA01000054.1 GCA_003695675.1 Chloroflexota bacterium | reverse complement strand
TGTTTTAACATCTGGCAGCACGATGCAAGATATTCGATTGCGTAAGTCCTATCAGATTAGTGAGGATATTGTGATGCGTTACAGGCATAGGGCATTGCACGCAATGCCCCAACATAAACGCACCGCCCGCTTACGATTGCACGCGCACGCGCCGCAGACTCGCGGCGGCGGCGATGAAGTCCGCCGGGATGCCGCCGGTGTCGTCGATGTCCGGTGCGCGATAGAGCCACGCCGCCCAACGCAACGTCAACATTTGCACATCGCGTGCCGGTTGGAAGATGTCAATCGCGCTGTTCTGTACATGGCTCGCCGCCGTCGTGCCGTTGACACCGCGCTCAATCGTCAATTGATTGTTGACCGTATCAACAGCGATGACGCGCACATATTCGCTCTCAATCCGCAGCAAATGCCCGACTTGAAAGCGCGGCGTCGCGCCATCGGCATCGAGGCCATCGGCGTCGGTGACGGTCAATGTCGTCGCCGTCATGCTGAGCGGATTGTCTTGCACGGTGTCGCCACTACCGCGCCACGCCTGTGACCAACGGTCGTGCCAACCCCATACACCCGTGACTTGAATCGCGTGGAGCGGTGTCGTTTGCCACACGAAGACGCTGTTGCCGGTCAAGCGCAAAATACCCGACGACTCGTTGCCGTTCGGGAAGCGAATGACATCGCTCAAGTTGATGCTGCTGCCGTCGCCATTGGTCAGGCTCGTCAAGTCGAGCAGGTCATCATCAAGCACGAGTTCATTGGCATCGAGGACGGTGTGCTCAAGTGTGGCCACACGCGGGACGAATGTGCGCCCGGCGATGCGTTCGATATGGGCGGTCGCGGCTTCAAGCGCGACACGCAGGCGGTCGTCATCGGCGGTATCGCTGCTCGCGAGTCCTAAGCGACGACGCAATTGATGGAGTGTTGCAAGTGTGTACATGAGAAGTTCTCCTTATTGATAGGTATACATTGATGAACTGCTATCATTACGCAAACAATGTGTTACAATAATGCCATTATCGTTGTCGCTAGATTTCAAATGGTTGCAGAGATGGACAAGTTGAAAATTGCCGACGCGCTGAAAATGCACCCGTTCGGGCACTTCACCATCAACACGATGCAAATCGAAGATTGGGGGCGAGACCTCGTTTTCGATTGCGTCTACGATCCCGGTGCGCCGGGCAAACCAACGCCCTTTCAATTGCAAATTTGTGAATGTCGCGAGATTCGTTGGCGCGTTTACATCCACGCCCGCAATGGCGAAACCTTGCCCGCGGCTCATATCGTCAATTTCAATTTAGGCACACACCAACATCGCAAGCCGCTCAATTTGCTGACGGATCATTTCGGTTTGACGGCCTTGTACGACGAGGTGATGATTCGCAACGGCGGCGACCCGGTTGTGCTGTGATTATTTGGATCCTCATAACTACTCAGGTGGTATGTTGGCGAGAAGAAAAGCAGAAAGATTCAACGCAAAGGGGCAGGGAACGCAGAACGGATTGATTGCGAGCACGTATTTGACCGGGTTTAGCACGCTAAACCCCAACGAAAAGCGCCTCGTTGGGGCAGAGCGTGCTCTGCCCCCTTCGTTATCGCACTGCTTTTCTTTGCGATCTTTGCCACTTTGCGGTTCAATATCGTTTTACCCTGCTCGATTGATGCCTGTATGCTGAGTAGTTACGAATTCCTCTGGAATCTCCGTAGGGGCACACACACTGTGTCCTTACATATAAAGGTACTTGATGCTCACCCATCTTGAAGCGGGCATCGGATTAGATGTCGTCGTCTGGTTGCAAGCGCATGGCAATGTCGTTTTTGACTCGGTGGCGCAATTTTTGCATGTAATTGGTCAGGTACCGGGGCATGTCGTCGGCATTCTTCTTGTGTTCATCGGTCTCGACCGACGCTTAGCGTTACGCATGGCGATTATGTTGATCGTCGTCATCGTCGTCATCGTCGGCGCGAAAGAAATCCTCGAACGACCGCGCCCATACCAAGCCTTCCCGGATGAAGTCACCCCACTTGTCGAGCAAGACGGCTTCGGTATTCCGAGCGGACATGTCGGTTTTGCCGTCGTGACGTGGGGTTTGCTGGCGTTACATTTGCGACGGCGCGTGTGGATTGCCGTGTGGCTGATTTACGTGGCGCTGCAATTTTGGGCGCGGATGTATCTCGGCGTGCATTATCCGCAAGATGTGGTCGCCGGTTTGTTGATGGGTGCGGTCGTGTTGTGGATTGGGTGTGCCGGTTGGACGCGCGTGTTTCATCAGTTGAGGACAAATCCGGTATAACGATGTCTGCATCACCTGTTCAACACCACTTGCAGCCCGATGATGTGTTGATGTTCATCCACATCTTCAAAACGGCCGGTACTGCTCTCACGCATCTCGTCGAGCAACAATTCGCCGAACATGAAATTTACGCCCGGCGCGGTGCGCATATCCTACGAGCGACACCCGACGAACTCAAACCATATCGTTATGTCACCGGACATTATCCGTATAGTGCGCAGCGCTTGTTGCCGCGCAAGCCGGTCATGATGACGATATTGCGCGAGCCGGTCGCTCGTGCGCTTTCGTTTTATGGCTATACGCGCCTACAAACCGACCCCAATCCGATTCATGACATCGCCCGCGCAACAACATTGGACGCATTCGTGCGCCATCCATTGGTTGAGCGCGACATTGCGAATATGATGACGTGGTTTCTCGCGGCGGAAATTGAAGATTACCTAGCGCGTGACCGCATGTTGACAGCAGACGACTTGCAAATCGCGAGGACGCGCTTACAAGAAATGGCCTTCGTCGGTTTGACAGAGCACTTCGCTGAGTCAGTGTGGTTGCTGCATCACACTTTCGGCTGGTCACACGATGTTGAAATCAAACGCATCAACGCGACACCCAATCCGGTCAAGCGCGATGATGTATCGCAAGCGACTATCGACCACATCATCGCCCTGAATCAACTCGACATCGAATTATACGCGCTGGCCGAGGAAATATTCTGGCGGCGATTTGGACACGTTGATGAGTCTTGATCGATGTTCACAAGTTTGTTAGCTGGATTGCTGTAGTCTTTGAACGCAACTAGGTTGTGTTGACATTTCATAGATTGATGCGGAATCAAGTGACGCCAACGCAGAGCAATCGTTCCGTTGGGGCATTGCGTGCAATGCCCTGAAG
>RFIA01000386.1 GCA_003695675.1 Chloroflexota bacterium | reverse complement strand
GCAACCCCCAATCCATCTAACTTTCCCGGCACGCGAATGTCGAGGATAAATAAATCAATCGCCTGCAAATTTTCCTTGATGTGCAAGACCGTCGAGTCACTGTCGACAAATTGGTGCATCCGCACATCCGGCGAAATATGTGTCAGGGAGACCCGCAAAATATCTCGCAAGGGGCCATCGTCTTCCAAATGGACAATATGCAACGCCATCCAAAGCACCTTCACTTACTCAGTTCATGTCTATTCTAAAAGATAATCCCACGTTTCATTGGATAAAGTTTCCCAATTTTTTATGAAAATTAAGAATTAAACAATATTCCAACACTGTCTTAATGCTTATCTCCCAATAATCATTGCACCATAAATAAAATTAAGGTAGGCGCATATTTGACGGATATGATCGTGGGAACAACTTACGTCAGGCAGCCACAACTGAAAAATTTGACACGTCTCTATCCCGGCATACGGACTCGCGTCACCGGGCCATTTCTGCTTCTGATTGCTATCGTCGCGATTCTGGCTGTTTTCATCGTCACGCGCCTCGTCGCCGGGAGCATCCAAGAACGCTTCAACAATCAGCTTGTCGACAGCGCCAACGCCGCCAGCAATGCCATTGTCGAAATCGAGCGGCAGCAGCTCGCGACATTGCGATTGATGGTCTTCACAGATGGAGTCGCGGCGGCGGTCGAAAAGCGTGATGTCGCGAATCTCGATGCGTGGTTGCGGCCTGTCGCCGCGAACGCAGGCCTCGATGCAATGGTGATTTTCGACGCTAATGGCGAGAGTATGTTGTGGTTGCGGCGCGAGAATAATTTCGATCTCACATATACCGCGCTGCCGGACACATCGGTGGACGATTGGCACAGCGTGCAACGTGTCCTCGCCGCACAATCCGACCCACTCGGCGATAAATTTGTCGATATTCTCGGCGATGACAGCGACAGCCTGCTCTACATGAGCGCCCCGATTCGTAACAGCGATGGTCAAGTGGTCGGTGGCATCGCTATCGGCACATCGATGTTCAACTTCGCCCGCCGGGTGAGCGAACAATCGCTGTCGGCTGTCGCATTGTACGACATGCAGGGGAACGTGCTCGGCCAGACATTCCGTATCAATAGCGCTGATGCGCTCACATTGCCAGCGTCAACAGTCGCCGACTTGATGATACGTGTGCAAGATACTAGCCCAATAGAAGCCCTTGAAATTGAGGGCACGCCTTTTCAGATATTGTATGCGCCCTTTGAAATTCGCAGCGAAACGATTGGTTTGCTCGGCGTCGCCCTACCGAGCAATTTCATCGTAGAGCGCAGCAGCACGAGCCGCAATATTTTCGCCGCCCTCTTTTCGAGCCTCTTCGTCGGTGTGGTTGCCATCGGCTTGATGACAGCCCGCACCATCACCCGGCCTGTGCAACGCCTTGTCGAAACCACACGCGCCATCCGCGACGGCGACCTCAGCAAACGAGTTGACCTGCACACGCCGGACGAACTCGGCGAGTTGGGCACGTCGTTCGATCACATGACGGACAATCTCGTCAAGAAAAATCGACAAATCCGAAAATTATATCTGCAACAACTGCAAGAAACAGCCCGCCGCGAAGCCGTCCTGACGAGTATCCGCGATGCGGTCATCGTGCTCAGCACCGACCAAGAAATCATCATGCAAAATCCGGCAGCCGGTGACCTCGAGACACGTCTTGAAAATGATGTGCTGTCGGAACGACGCTATCACCAAATTTTTGAAAATCCCGGTCGCTTTCATGATCCCGTCGTCGTCGAAATGGCAAAGGGATACTTCAGCACGGTTGCAACGCCGGTTCATTTGGAAACGGGGGAATTAATCGGCCATGTGATTGTCTTCCGCGATATTACGCCGATTATCGAAGCCGAGCGTGTCAAAGATGTGATGATTCAACAACTCTCACACGAATTGCGGACGCCCCTCACGGCTGCACGCGGGTATACCGATCTCGTCAAAATGCTCGACGCGACCAACCTCAGCGAACAGTCGCTTGAATATTTAGATGTCTCCCTCAAAAATTTGTCGATCCTCGAACACATGATTAATGAAGTCATTGAAGTCAGTGTGGTGTCGTCGAATCAATTCAGCATCGATGCCGTTGAAGTTAATCTGACGGATGTCCTTGAAGAGGCCGCCGCACATTGGCAACCAACGATGGCACAACGCGATCTCGAATTTGAGATTGACATACCCGACAGCGTGCTGTGTGTCGAAGGCGATGCTGAATTGCTGAAACAAGTTTTCGGTCATGTGTTGCGCAATGCCTACTCATACACACTGCCCGGCAATGGAGTCGCGCTAATAGTCGAAGCATCTGAAGATGATGTCGTGGTTTCGATTGTGGACAAAGGTGTTGGGATCGACGACGACGAAATCAATCGTGTCTTTGAGCGCATGTATCGCGGTCGCTCTGCCGACGCCGGGCCAACCGACTCGCGCGGTCTCGGTCTCGGTTTGTATTTGACGCAACAGATTATCGAAGCACACAACGGCACAGTCACTCTGCGTAGTAAGCCAGAGGTCGGTACGCTAGTTGAAATCACACTGCCGCTTAGCAAACGTAGTGAATATAGCGGATGACGACACCTATTCATCGATTCGAGGACGAAAAACAAGACGTCCCGCCCGAAGAAAAAAAGAGACAGCAACGCTTGATTTTGCTGTTCATTCCGCTTGGCATCGCGGCGATTTTGTGCGCTTCGCAAATTGGTTTGATCGGCGTTCGTCCAGACAGTCTCAACATTGAGATCAATCCCGTCAGCACAGCGGATTATGCGGCATGGCCGTTTAGCAGCTTTCGGCAAGTAGACCCAGCGCTCGGTACTCAAGTCGCCGGGGGGGATGAGGCGTTCGTCGTCCCCATCGGCAACAGCCCATCGAGCACCCCCACCTCGACAGCAACGCCGGATGTCGGCGGCGATGATGATAGCACAGCCCCCGTCGAAGACGATACAGGCGACGATTCGCCAGTAGACGAACCGCAATCTATCGAAACCGGCACGGCAACTGCAACAATCGCCACGAACACGGCGACCGTCACGCCTTCAATGACGATCACCGACACGCCGACCGTCACACCTACGCCGACATCGACACCACAATCTGTCGCTGTCATCCCATCCGATACACCGACGGCGCCAATCGCTTCGTTCACGATTTTGCCGCCGACGGGCAACGCGCCGCTCAACACAAACTTCATCGACGCTTCACAAGGCAACATCACCGCATATTCGTGGGATTTTGGCGATGGCATCGGCACGAGTACAGCACAAAATCCAACTTACGTGTACACGACGCCGGGCACTTATCTCGTCACATTGACCGTGAGTGGGCCGGGTGGCACGGCAACATTCACGGCGACGGTGATTGTCAATGCCGCACTGCCTCCACCGCCGCCGCCCGCATCAGATGCCGACTTGCAACTGAGTAAAAATGCTTCGGTCACGAATATCACGACCGGCAGCACTTTTGATTACACGTTGACCGTCACAAACAACGGCCCGCTCGACGCCACCGGCGTCGTCATCAGCGACACGCTCCCGGCGCAGGTCAGATTCGTCTCGTCGGCGACGTGCAGCGCGGCGGGCAGCGCCGTGACGTGCAATGTCGGGGCGCTCAACAACGGCGCGTCGTCGGTGCATACCGTCACTGTG
>RFIA01000053.1 GCA_003695675.1 Chloroflexota bacterium | reverse complement strand
GCGATTGAGGCGGCGCGTCATGCCGATGACGTCTATATTTTGCCGGGCTTGAGTATCGCGAGTCTCGGCGCGGTCAAGACGGTGCTGCTTTTTTCGTGGATGGCCGATATCACTGATCTTGACGCGCAGTCGATTGCGCTGACGGATCACTCGGCGACGAGCATCGCCTTGCTCAAGGCGTTGTGCCGCGAACGTTATCACATCGAACCAAAGTACGTCGTCACGAAGCAGCATCTGCCGAGTATGCTCGCCGACCATCAAGGCGCACTCGTCATCGGCGACGACGCGCTCGTCGAAAGCATCCGCCATCGTGCATTGAGCAGCCCGAATGGATGGGACATCCCGTTCATTTACGATCTCGGCGACGAATGGTTGAAGATGACCGGCTTGCCGTTTGTGTTTGCCTTGTGGGCAGCGCGGCGTGAAACCGCGCAAGCCATGCAAGCTGCCGGTGTCTTCGACGCGCTCTATGCCTCGACCGAAGCCGGATTGACCGACGACGCCCGCAATACGCTTGCGCAGGCTTATGCAGCACGATTGGGACTGCCGGTCGGCGCATGTCGGCGTTATCTGCGCGATTTGACGTTCGGTCTCGGCGCGGATGAATTGGCGGGGCTGCGGCGCTTCCTTGAATTGGCGTTGGATGATTTCAAGTGGGAACAACTCGAATTCTGGGGCAGCCCGGAGAGCTTGACGATATAAGTTTGATTACGTTGGGGTATAGCGTGCTATGCCCCACGAAATACACGGAGACTCAAAAATGACCGACACACGCACACAAGCGCACATCGACCAAATATTGGCGAAAGTTCATGACGGCGGGCGTATCGATTACGACGAAGGCTTGCTGCTGTATCGCTATGCCGATTTGTTGGATTTGGCCGAAGCCGCCAACGCACGCCGTCAACAACTCAATCCCGGCAATGTCGTGACGTATCTCATCGACCGTAACATCAATTACACCAATGTGTGCGTCACCGATTGTCAATTTTGTAATTTCTACGCGCTGCCGGGCGATGACGAGAAGGGTTACGTCAACAGCAAATTGATTCTCGGCAACAAGATCAAAGAAGCGCTCGAACTCGGCGCGACTCGCATCTTGATGCAGGGCGGGCACAATCCTGATTTGCCGTATGAATATTATCTCGATCTCGTCGGCTGGATTCACGAACAATTCCCGACTATTGAAATCAACGCCTTTTCGCCGAGCGAGATTCAGTATATCGGCGAAATCAGCGGCAAGTCGTGGCACGAGGTGTTGAGCGACTTGAAAGCCGTCGGCTTGATGGGCTTGCCGGGCGGCGGCGGCGAAATTCTCGACGATGCGATTCGCAAGCGCGTCAGCCCGAAGAAAATCATGACGGACGATTGGTTTGGCGTCATGAAAGTCGCGCATGAGCTGGGCCTGACGACGACGACGACGATGGTCATCGGTTTCCGTGAGGAACTCGAACATCGTATGAATCATTTGCAGCGCCTGCGCGACGAACAAGAAGACAGCCTCAAACGCTTCGGCAATGCCTTCAACGCTTTCATCAGTTGGTCGGTGATGATTGAGAACACGCCGCTTGAGCGCAGCCGTTTCGCCGACGAATATGGCGCGACGAGCACCGAGTATTTACGCCACACGGCCATCAGCCGCATCTTCCTCGACAACATCCCGCATATCTCGGCGAGTTGGCCAACACAAGGCGCCAAGGTCGGGCAGACGGCGCTGCACTTCGGCTGCGACGATTTCGGCAGCACGATGATTGAAGAGAATGTCGTCTCGTCGGCGGGCGCGATTACGAAAGTCAGCCCGATGATGGAACCGCGCGAAATTCACCGGCAGATTCGAGCGGCGGGCTTCATCCCGGCGCAGCGCGACACGGCTTACAACATCCTCAAATTGTACGAGACGCCGGAGCAAGAAGCCGAACTCAAGAGCATTGACGATGTGGTCAAGCGGGCGAAGGAACGCGACAATTGGTCGCCGGTGACGTTGGTCGATTGAGCATTTGCGCACAACTAACCTCCCCCCCGGCCCACGCGGAGAGCGGGAGAAAAAGGCGCAACGGTCGCCTGAGCAGCCGTTGCTCACAGCAGCGGCCACGCGGGGATGAGATCGTCAATCACTTGCATGATGCGCATCGTTTCGTGCAGCGCAACGACGATGCGTTGATAATGCTGCAAATCTTGATAATCGAGCACGCGACCGCGCCGGTCTTTGAGCCATTTGCTGAGCACTTGATAGCCGCCGATATGAAAGTCCCACACATCCGGCGGCACACCCTCGAAATATTGTGTCTTGTTGATATAGACACGCCCGTCATTGCCGTCATCGGGGGGTGGGGTGTACTTCGGATACCCGCCCCGCGCGGCGACGGTGTTGTCGCCTTCGACCGGGAAGCGCGTCATCAATTGCGCGAGCGCCGGACTGCGCATCAGATGCAAATCGACGAGGGCTGCACCCTGCTCGCACAAGGCGCGGAACAAGGCGACATCGCTCGTCAGCGGCAAACGCGGGAAGTCGATTTTGAGGAATTCGGCGTAGCGTTCGCGATACGTCGGGCAATGGAAGACGGCATAGGCATAATGGAAGACATCTTCGGGCGTGAAGACCTCACCCCGCGGCCCGCTCTCCATTGCATTAGAGACCTCACCCCCCGGCCCCCTCTCCATTGCGTTAGAG